>NZ_CP028940.1:546646-789691 GCF_013307205.1 Polynucleobacter arcticus
CCATGTTGCTGCAATGATTTACTATAGAAAAACTCTCTTTGGTAGTGGACCTAAATTGACAGCAGTTCAAGGAGAAGTATCAAATATTCGCCGGCTGTACTAAATCGCTCTTCCATAGCTCCAGGATTTTATTGAACTCGACCGGTTGAATAGCATTTGAACCAGAGAATGGCGTGTTGTAGCTTAAGATGAGAAAGAAAATTAATCCTAGTGAAGTAGCCAGCAATGAGATCATCAATATATGATGACGCCGTTGAGGCATTGCATATAGAGACTGATAAAAAATATAAACAAATGCACCCAAGCATAAAGTCAAAAGCATTGAATAATCTAAGTCTGCTTTAGAACTAGTAATACGCTCTAAACGCAGCTTGTAGTATTCGGATATTAATCTTAACTCTTCTTGCTGGGCAATTAACTCGGTGTTATTCATCGGAATGTGTCGCAGCATAAGTAATTGGAATTGATGAAAATCAGCAAAATATTGATCATCAAATTGACTTTGGGCCATCAGCGGCCACTCTTTTGCAATGACATTCTGAACATAGCCCGTTAAGAGTTTGGTGCTTTTCTCCTGAAGTGGAGGCTGAAATGCATCTAAGGTCCTATAAATGGTAGTGAGGGTTGTAGCCTCCTGCACGACAATTGAATTAATACGATTGTAATTTTGCCAGGTCGAAACAGTGATGAAAGCTAAGGTCAGTCCAAAGATGGTGCCTATCGCAAATGAAAAAATAGTTGCATGGCTAGTATCATCGATTGTTAAAAATGAAAGATATTTTTGAACTACAAAAAATATGATGAGTGAACCGGCAAGAAAAGTTGCAAGAACAAGTAAAAGAGTTAATAGTATTGTTAGCATAGATGTTTAGAGTGCTAACTGAATATAACTCATATGTCATGCAGCACTATTTATGGAGCAACCCATTGTTTTGTGAGGACCCTTCTCACCATTGGATCAAAGGTAGATAGAGGTTCACTTTTGTAATTGGGATCAAAAGAGATTTCATCGTACTTGGCACAAAACTCTACGGTTTGCTCATAGGCAGGATCAGATTTGTATTGATCACGTGCATTAGGGTCAAGGCCAATTTTGTCACCGTAAAAATATGTCTGGAATAAACCATGCTGAACCAACATCCAGTAGTTATTTCTTGAGATAAAAGGATGCAAAATTGAGGCAATTACCTCCCCATGATTAAAGGGTCCTAATGGTTCAGTAATATCGTGGAATAGTGCCACGACAATATACTCTTCGTCTTTACCGTCACGCAAGGCTCTAGTAGCGGTCTGCAAACAGTGCTCTTTCCTAGTGATATTGTAGGCAGTATCTTTAGAAAGATTCTCCAGAAGTGCGAAGAGCTGATCTGGCAAAACAGCTAATGTATGTTCATGCACTTTTTTCAGCTTTTCGAAATCAGCAACCGTTCCTTGATCCATGCTGGTGAAATGCATTTTATCCATTAGAGGCCTTTAAAAATAAATGGAAGAGCTTTGTTACTTTGCGTACATCAAGATTAGTATTTTATGCTTGCCTTGTAATGTCATGACAATCTGCAACTGGTCCAGCCGACTTATCATAACGATCGGTGGTTGTAGAAGCAAAACAGACTGACATCTCATTTGGACCGCTCATCTTAAAGGTATAAATACCATCTTTATCCGCCATTGTGCCACTCATCAGATCGCGACTAAATGAGCCAACGATCTGGACTGTATGGCCCTCAATAGTAAATGTCCCAGCGAATGCTCGATTTGACTGCTTATCAAATTGATACGTTACCGTTAAGCCAAGAAATCGAACTTCACCTTTCTCGCCATTAGGATAGTGGCTTCCGCCCCCGATAACTGCGTCATTTGTCTTCCCTATCCATGTGCCAATGACATTGGGAGCTTGTTTGTTTGAATCAGACATGGTCATTACCCTTGAAATTAAAGAAACTACACTCTGGCATTTGCCTTTGATACATGACTTCCCCATTCCGCTAACTCTTTAGAACAGTCATCACGTAACAGTGGACACTCAATTAAAACAGGGCCTCCCTCATGCTTGATAGCTTGGTTAATCGCGGCAGTCAGATCACCTGCTGTCCGTACCTTAATTCCAAGACCCTTACCATCATTCGCATTAAAGACATTGATTAAGCCCGCATAATCCCAATTTTTAATCTGGTTATAAGGGCCGTCATGCAGCTCTACCTCAATGGTATATCCACCATTGTTCATCAGAAAAATAATCGGGTTGACTTGATAGCGAATCATTGTTGATAGCTCTTGTGCCGTCATCTGAAAAGAGCCATCGCCTATCAACGTAATGACTCTCCTGTCAGGCTTGCTTGCTAAGGCTACACCCAAGGTTGCCCCAGCGGACCAACCAATGGAACCATATTGCATTTGTACGTGATAGCTTGCACCTTTAGGTAAATGTATTTTTTGGCCATTAAACCAAGAATCACCGGTATCCACCAATAGGCTCGTCTCCGAGTTAATCATGCCCTGTATTTGCCTTTTTAACTCTCGCAAGTTCAAGACATCGGCTGTTGCTGCAATAGCCACTGGAGCAATGGGTTCTTGATAACGCTGAAACTCCAACATTGAGGCATCTTTTTTAGATACTTTTACTGCTAACGCCTCTAAAAATTCAGCCATATAAACCTGAGAAAAGACACCCTCAGGCATGCTGACTTGGTCAATCCCAATATTAATTGCACTGTCCATCTTATAGAGCGCCGTCCATCCAGTGGTTGTGTAATCCGTTTGTTGCACCCCAATCAACACCTGGCAATCGCTTGACTCAATGATTTCTGAGCAATTAGGACTGCTGACCTCAGACCAGTATGTTCCGATGAAATGAGGGTGATCTTCTGAAAAAATTCCCTTAGCATCTGGGGTGGTGGCTACGGCACAATCCATCGCATTCGCTAAGCCCAAGCTTGCATTACCTGCCTGAGCAGGTCGTACTTTGACCCCGACGACCAATGCTGGCTTAACAGCAGCATTGATACGCTGTACAGCAGCATCTACCGCAGCAGCTAAGGCGCCTGGATCGCTTTTAGCAGCAGGGATTGGGAACAGCATTGAAGTAGGCGCCGGAATTTTAAGTCCAGTGAGGTTGCAAGCTATTTCTAAATAAACTGGCTTTTTCTTAGTCAAACAAGTGACAATTGCTTCATCGATCATTCTGGCCGCATCATCTAGATGGCGAATATTAAAAACAGCCGCTACTACAGTGGCAAAGCACCGCTCAGCTTGATAGAGATCTAGTTCCCCAATCGTATGATGAATTCTGTGATGGTCTTGCTGATCGTTTGAGTTAGGACCACCTGATACGGCTAACAAAGAAAGATCATCCCCATAAGCTCCTGCCACAGCATTGATCAAACTAAGACCGCCAACGGTGTAAGTCACAACTGCCGCAGAAAATCCGGCAGTCCGTGCATAGCCATCAGCGGCATATCCCGCATTGAGTTCATTACAACAACTAATCATTCGAAGACCAGGTGTCGCTATTAGTTGATCTAGCAAGACCAAGGTAAAGTCGCCCGGAACGGTAAAGAAATATTTTAGTCCAGCCTCGACCAGACGCTGACCAAGATATGAGCCAACTGTGACCTGCTTCACATCATTCATCTTCAGATGCTTTCAATATTTTTTAAAATAATTTTTATTTATCACTCAGATTTTTGAAGCCTCATTACTAAGGCGGTCCAAAAAGAATATTGATACGTGACTTCCAGTTTGAAGTATTAACGAGGCCTTTGGCTATGTTCCGGAATTGTCCTAAAGCAATATCGAACACGTTAGAGGGTCTTGGCAGCGCGGGAGTTAGTCCAAATTGGGGTTTATTATCGGCAAGCTCAACTTGATATGTGCCAAAGATATGATCCCAAATCATCAAAATTCCACCGTAATTCTTATTGATATAAATATCATTAGTGCCATGATGCACTCGGTGATTTGACGGCGTGTCAAAGACATAATCAAGCCATCCTAAGCGTGGGACCAATTCTGTATGGACAGCAAACTGATAGGCTAAAGATGCGCTTACCATTCCATATACCCATTCAGGTGTAAAGCCTAACCATACGATTGGTAAATAGAATAGAAAAACACCCGATATCACCGGAAACCAAGTCAATCTAATAGATGCTAAAACAATCATTCTTTGGGCGGAATGATGAACCGCGTGAGAGGCCCACAGTAAATTTACAGAATGACTAGCCCTATGCATCACATAATAGGCAAAATCACATAGTACAAATAGAAGTACTCCCATATACCAATGATTCATATCTACTGTTAATGTAAATAATCGATAGTGATATACGGTGTAAGCAAAAAATCCAAAGATGATTCCATGAACTGCAGCGCCAGCAAGCAAGTGACCTAACATCAGCGCCAAACTAACACGAGCCTCTTCCCAAGGGTATGCCTTTTTTTGAGTTCGATAAGCAATGACTTCAATGAGCATTGCGAAAATGATCAATGCAAAAGCCGCCCTGCCTGCTGCATAACCTTCTTGAAAAATTAACTTATACCAATGCTCTGTACTTAAAAACCATTCCATCCTATACACCCTTTAAGAAAGCAAGTTCATTTCGCAAGCAATTTTTCAATATTGCTTGCGAACAAAAAAAATTATTTTCTAGAGATTTCGTGACAGTCTGCAACAGGGCCTGCATTCTTATTGGCAGGATCGATAGTGGTAGTTGTAAAGCAGAGGGCAATCTTATTAGGATCAACCATCTTAAATGACGTTGTTCCTTGCTTAGTCGCAATTGCACCGCTTGAGAGATCTCCAGACAAAGAGCCAACAAATGTAATGCTGTTGCCTTTAATGGTAGCAGCACCTGAAAAAGTTCGACCCTCTTGCTTATCAACTTTATAGCTAATTTTTTCTTTTAGAAAGCGAATTTGGCCTGGACTACCGCCCGGATAAATACGACCCTCACCAATCGTGGCGTCATTGGTTTCACCATTCCAAGTGCCAACTAAATTAGGGGTCTGCTGTGCAAATGCACTCATTGAAAAGCCTAAGGCGAGTAAGAGGGTTGCGGTTTTTTTCATTTTGAATTTAGTTTCATTCACTTACAGATTAAAAACAAAGGACAGATAATTTCAGATGCAAATCATCAGTAGTTTTCTGCTATCAAAAATCTCTATCCAGCGAGCTAAAAATGACTTTTCAGATTAGAAAAACTCACTAATGACAAGATTATGCATGAGCGGGTTATTTTGTGATACCCGTCGATCGGAGGGGGCTTCAGAACAATGAAGCGTCAGTCGGTAATGGCGAGCTCAAGGGCCTAGAAATTAGTGGACAGCGCAATCAACTCTACCAGAGAGCGTAATCGCAATTTATACATAACCTCGGATTTGTATTCTTTTACAGTTGATAGTGAGATACCCAAAGCTTCTATTGGCGTTGATAGCTATTGAACAAATTATCTTGCAAGACATAAGCTGCTCCCTTGGCCACCAAATTTAAATCTTCAGCCAGTAACCTGGTTCGATAAGACCAGCCTTTTGGCAATTGGAGTTGTTTCTCTAGCATTGGCAAATCCGCCATTGATAGCTTGGGGTTCACAATTTGTGCATACGATTGCATGACATACTGCTCACCAGAGGGTGATATGAGCTCATAGACTGGTGAGCCAGCTTTGTATATCCAGGTTGTATTGCGATGAACAATAGTGGCTTGATAAGTAGGGTTTCCCCATAATAATTGCAATTGCTTAAATAGCCCAACTTCAATAGTGGCACGCAAGTTCATCTCAATACCGCCAAAACTTGCTCGCTCGTGATTAACTGTATTTCCAGTGGCTTGTACGCCATCGATCATCCAATATCGTGGTCCATTGAGGCGGACAAATGACGCCTTGTACGCATCCGAAATCGTTTGGTTCGTGATTAACTTCCATGCATCCTCTGGACAGTCATTGAGCCCTTGAGTACTAAATACCTTGACTACTAAAGTCAAAAAAGAGCGATCACCATAAAGGACCTCACAATAGCGCTTATTACGAAGATTGCTAACGCTAACCACATTACTAATGAACTTCTCTTCGACAGTACTTGAAGTAGCTGCATACACAGATAAGCTAGCAAAAAACGCTAGGGCAGTGAGAAATAAATACATTTTATGGGTCATTGGGCCGCCCTGTCACCAGACTAATGAGGGCCATCTTGTAAGACCCCCGCGTAAGTCAGCGGAGCCTATGCAAGAGTGAAACTGAATGCAATATCGGGGCGCAATCAGATCCAAGCTATTTACAGCTCCAAATAAGAAACTCCTTCTCCGGACTCTCGGGAGTGACCAAAATCATATATTGGCCAGGAGCAGATTGGGTAACTAAAACACCGTAAACTTTTAAGTTACTTTTAGAGGCAATCCGATCAGCCACACCCCAAACATTAGTAAGATCATCAACATAGGCGTGGGAGTATTGACTAAATTTTGCTGCAGCATTTTCATCCAATCTGGCCAAATGAATATGTAATTGATTTTGACTGCGGTAGGTTTTAGGATTCGCAGCGAGGGCAATAGAACCAGTTTTAATTTGGTCTTTGGCGGCCTTCCAGGCAAAAACCCATATTTCTTCTCGTCGCTTAGGATCTTCAACGCCAGTGATTGGAACTCTTGGCATAGCCAGCCCATGTATAAAGCCTTTCGGGCATCCACACATCTTAGCTTCCCTAATCGCCACAAACTGTGAATTCTCAGACCAAACATCTATGGTTTTGTTACATACATTTGCACCATCACAATATGCATCCATTCGAGGAGATACACAATCACCGCAATAATTTTTCACCTTTGAATCAACGCATTTGGTGGCAACGTTTAATAAGACATCGCTTGAAGCCATATCAATCGCGTTACTTTTACCAATCAATACAAATATAAAAATTGAGAGAATAGCAAAAAGTTTAAGTCCCTTAATAATATTCATTGGCTTCTCTTGTACGGAATCTAGATTTTAAAAAGATGATAATTACGGAGATCGAAAATTGACTGATCTCAATTCAAAAACCAGTATTTCAATGAAGTGTATTACTGCCAAATCCGTCAGCATGGACAAGTCATTGAACTAATTTTTGAAATCTGAGAAGCTCACGATTAAAAATATCAAAGTCCATAAGCAAATTTGGAAACTCGAGACAGAAAATGATATACATGAGAAATAATAAAAGCGACAGATATAGGGTTGTTAGCAACCAATCCTCATGTTTCTTCACTGCCATTGAATATCCGCATAACATCGAACTGACTACTAGTTGAGCGTATAGGAATCTTTCTAAGAGAAATGAAGGGTGATTCTTTGCACGTAATTGGTGTTGAAAAAAAGCATCCATTAATTGCTGCAATCGACCCCCGAGGATCAACTTAGCCGGCTCAAGGTTGTTTGCTGGCGCCCTCGTAATACTTTGAATTATGAACTCATGAAATTTTTCAAGTTGCTGCTCCTCATAATCGATATGACGATCAAGGTCATCAACCGTATGTACATCTTTATAAACATCGAGGCGAGCAGTGACAATGTCATTAAGATATTTTTTTGCAGTAATTTGGTCATCCGCATTGAGGTACTTAGTCGCGTCATACATACGATTCAGACTGAGAGCCTCACTTCTAATGCTTTCAGTACGATCGTTAAAGTGATTAATTGATGTAATAAACGTAAACCCTAGTATTAGGGCAGTTAAACTGTAAATGGCTTTTTCTAATGCATCTTCTACAGTGACCTCTTTTTCCTTAAGGAGTCGATGCCTCCCATAGGCCCACCCAATAAATAAAAAAAGGAGGATGGATATTGCGAATATGAGAAAACCATAGCGAACTATCTGAACATGGTTGTCTAAAAAATAAGTTCCCATAGAATTTTTAAGCTTTAAGGTTCATAGAGTTAATAGATAGGCTATTTAAGTAACACGGATGGTGATGCAGGAATGCTACCTGGAGCTTTCTGAAGTCACATCAACTGAGATAGCAATTTGATTGATAAAGACGAATACCCATTGTCTGTACTTGGAATGCTGTAAATACCACTGTCTAAACCCTCAATAGTTGCAAACGGTTTAGGTGTGGGCTTATCCTTATCCACAATTAATAAGGCATATTGATTTAATTTACCCTGGTTGCTGTTGAAGGAAGTTGCTGTTGGGGGCAAAGTAACTAGATAGGGTTTATCTGCAAGCTGAGCCCTTACAACTTGTCCAAGATACTCAAAAACATTATTAGTCGAACGAATGCGGACTATTAATGTGGGTTGCTGTTTTTTTGTAGCGCTAGTCTTCTGCAAACTTTCTTCGCTATCGTCTTCGCAGTACAGAGTTTCACCATACTTTTTTACTGGCAGGTAATTCGCATAGGCATTTGATTTGATGCAAGCCTTATATTTATTTGAAATCTGAATAGGTTGATACAGGAGATTTTGAGGATCGCCCACCTGCTTAAGTGTAATGTTTGAATCTTTAAACATTGCAAAAGCTTTATCGCCAAATCTTAGAGTGACCTTATCAATGGTCAACGGAGCACCCAATTTTTCTGATGTATCAATCAGCTCAGCAGTAAAGCCCTCATTGATGAGCTTATAGAGGTATTGCTGAAACTGAGGATGGTCTGGCCGCAATGGGTTGTTGACTAATACGGTAGATTTCCCATTGGGCTGAAAAATTTCAATCTCATCAATGACTAAACTCAAAATCACTTCTTTTGGTATGTGATTATGGGAGAAATACTTTACAGTCTCTTTTGGAAGCTCATTGAGATAGTTTTTCCAAAACACCGCATTATCCAGTGAAGATTGCGTGAAATTAAACGTATTATTTAATGTGAGCGAAGTGGTAGCAGTAGCATATGAAAGCCCTCCTTGAATGACGTTGTAGGCAGCGTTATAAGGTATCGCTCCACCTGAAAAAAACCCGCCGACAGAAGGCGTTACACCAATTGAACCAGAGCCATTAATGGTTGGCATATCTAAAAAGCTAACTGGTCTATTTTCTGATGCGCGCAATATGTTTTGAAAAATCATATTGATTTGGTACTGCTCCAAAGAATTGGCGTATTTTGCAGACATTTGCCCAAAGTCTGGAGTGAGTGTAGATGTGCATCCACCCAACAAAAAGCCAGCCATACTCAGTGTGAGGTATTTGCGAATATTCAAAGACACTTGCATATTAATTTGTTCTAATTTACGCAGGAAAGAAAAGTGAAGTAACCACCAGCAGACTAGTTAATGCTTTTATATTTTTCATAATCATACTTTTAAATAGATGTAATTAAGCTAGTTGCATTAACGGATTCGCTTTAAAGCGTTTCAGTAACATATCATAAAAGATGATGGCGTCACTACTATTGCTTTTATAAGCATATCAACTAATTGTAAATTTTAATGGGTCTTGGCTGATCGCAATGGGCTCTGATGGCCTTCAGCGGTCATTTAATAGATGGGTTCCTGCGAGATTTTTTGTACTAAATTAAGTCTGTCGGCGTTTAAACAGCTCTTTTAATCCGTTGGTCGCGAGTTCGAATCTCGCCCGACCCACCAGTTATACGAAGGGATCACAGAAATGTGGTCCCTTTTCTTTTGGGCAAATGGAATATATTGGTATCCACTTGGAGCAATTGGCCATTTATTAGACCGCAATCAGTGGATATGTGAGGCTAGGCGCCCCAATGTAAGACACTTAAAAATAAGCGGGAGAGTGAATTTTTACCAGCTCTTTGGCTTAGTAATCTCAGTGTTTGGTATAGCATCCGGCAAAAGACTTTGCTCTAAGGCCCACCGCCGAATTGGAATGAAAAAATTAGCATACTTCTTTAGCTGCCATGAGGGCTTACGCTTAGGTGCGCCAGGAGTTACGAGGCCAATCACTTTCTTATGTTGCTCTTTCACTAACTGCAAAGCCGTCGCTAAGTCAGAGTCATTTGAAACGATTACAGCGCAGTCATAAGCATTAGCCCAAGCATCATTTAAGACATGCAAGGCCAAGTTAACATCAGAACCTTTTTCTTCGGTCTTAAAAATTTCAATTTTATTTGGTGGCGGATTAGCATTCTCAGAAAATACCTTATAACGCAAGAAATGCCCGAAATGAGTTTCAACTTCGGGGCAATATACTTCCAACGCTCGAAAGTAAGTATCTTGACGAATATTGACTTGTGGGTCACGCTCTGTTGGCTGCACCCGTGCCGTAAAGTATTTGATCTTCACTAGCTCATTTTCTTCACCCAAGACCGCCTTGAAGAGCTTCGTTAAATTCAGCCACTTATAATGACTATCTTTTAATTGCCCATATTAGAAATTGAAACCATCAATATAGACAATCGTTCTTAATTTAGATTTGGCCACTCAAAATCCTCTTTAGAAAAAGCAAGGGCCTCCGAAGAGGCCCTGCACCTGACAGTCGAAACCATCAGGGTAGTAGTCATTAAACGATAGTGCTAATTAGCGTCCAAAACAATACCCCTTAGGGTTTTTAATCATTGATACAACGGTATCTATAGATCCAATTAATCGCACGCTTCTTTTAGGCGCTAGCTATGCACTGATTTACATAGGGTTTTGAAGACCCACAACTTCTTTTAATCCACTGGTCGCGAGTTCGAAAACGTAGTTTCGTCGAAGCAAATCTTGCCTGACCCTCTATCATTATTAAGCCTCGCTTCTGCGGGGCTTTTTCTTAATTAGAACCATATAAAAACTTTACTTAGATGATGAGGCTATTTGAGTAATATAGCCTTCTGCAAAAACTCCACTAATTTGCTTTTAGCAGAGTCTTGGATACTTCATCAAGAATACGGTCATACGCCACCCTCTCCTCACCTATATATAGCGATCTCTCATTTAAACAAAGGTTCGCGCCACCGATAGAACCTCTGGCTTGTGACGCAATATATTCAGGAATTAGCTTTTGGGGATCTTTGTATATATTAAGAATAGCTGCAAAATTTAATATATTCAGCCCATGGATAATATTTGACTCTGGAATATTCAGATCTCTTAAGAGGTCGCCAGCTAAAGCCGTCCTATCAACTGATTCCGCAGAGCTTATAGCCTCATAAGTACCATCAAGATATCGATCAAGCATTGAGCCTCGACGATTAAAGAACATAAAAGCATTATTTAGACCATGCTGTGCGGGCTTATTTTCCTCAAAATATAGCTCATAAGAAAATCCATAGTCAGATGTTAGGTCTAAATCGATATTTTTTGAATTGATAATAAGAATATCAATATCTGCCCAAATAACTACCTCGTAATTGCTCAGCTCTTGCTTCATCCATTCGAGTCTGCAAATATCTGCAACCGTGCATAGATTGTTATTATTATTTAGTACCTTTTTTCTAGCCCAATCAGGTGCAAAATCAAAGAGCTCATCGCCAATAAATTTGTAATCAAATCCTCTAGACTGACTAAATTTCTTCACGCTGTCTTGGCATCGCGCAATCCAAGACGGCACATCATGTTGCCGAAAAGACTGAAGTACGATGGCTGAAGGCTTCTGTTTTTTCTTGTTAAGATTCTCTAATAGTAAGTCGCCAAAAATCTCAGGCCTGCCTTTAAAGAAGATATCTACCTTATCTGGCCCGGAGAGCTTTTGACTTAATGCTACCCGCTCCTCATGATTCTCTGCTAAGCGGACTACCGCATTAATATATTCATCTGTATTTTTAGTGATGAGCCAGTCAGGTAACCCCAGTCTCTCAAATAAACCTTGATCAATATGTTCATGAACCTCGGGGCCTGTTTTGCATACCCCCACTAAACCTGCACATACGGTATCGATGATGCCATTCGTATTGCCGAATGGAAAAGGATTAATAAACAGATCACATTGACGAATGACCGCCATGTAATCGGCATAAGATTGGTGCGGGTAAACGGTTACCTTATCCCCCAAAAACATTCGAATAACACGCTGCACATTGGGATAAACCAAACCTTGTGCTTGCCCCACTAAAAAATGAAAATGCACCGGTACTTGAGACTTTTCCATAATCTGTTTACAAGCTTGCAAAAAGCCTGGGTTGAGTTTCATAGTGGTTGAACAAACCACTATTTGAACTACCTCAGGGTTTTGACGCAATTGTTTGGGGACTGGTAAATCCTTGGCAGATGCTGAAGGACGGTAAGGCATACCATCGTTAGGCAACCTTAATAACTTCTCACTAAAACAGGCTTCGTCACCAACATAGTCCTCTTCTACAACTACATAATCAATCGCATGGCCATGGGTTGTGGCAGGATGGCCCAGCGCCATCAACTGCAAAGGCGCTACCCGTAAATTGGCTAGCCACATTGTTAGTGGAAACATGCCAACGCTAGGCATATAACACACTAGCGCTTTGCTATTTTTGGCCTGCTCTTGAATCTGACGTAACTGATCAATCATGCTAGTATTTTGAATCGGAATGAACTCATCAAATACTTGCTTAGTAATCTCATCTAGGCAATTTTCATAGCCCATAGCAATCACATGAAAATGACGACGCGCACTTTCCATCGTGCGTGAATGCGTGCGATAAATGGAATGCGAGCTACCAAACCACTCTAATACCACTAGCATCACCGGCTTTTCACCATTGGGGGCATCCAGAATAATGGGCTCTGAAAACCCTGAATCAAGTAAACCATTTTGTGCCAATTTTCTGCAAATTAAGGCATTGATTGGTTTTTTAATATCGTGCTTGTCTGCGCGATCGGCATAACTACAATGCATATAGAGATCATGGAGTACTCCTAGAGGTAGCTGCTCTATATCATCCAATTGATCTAATCTGCTAGCTAACCAAGGGAGGATTTCTTCTCGCTTGCTATGGGCAATTGGTGAACCTAAGAACCGTGGGGAGATCAATACCAAACTCAAACCTGCGGCCAATACTTTATCGGCTTCCCAGAGCGCATTGAGCTCTAAGTGAACCTCAGAATCCGGCGTAAACAATAAACAAAATTTTAGTAAATTCTCTTTCGCTATTTCTAAGCTCTTTAGGTCAGTATTACCCTGATTAATATCCAGAGTTCTAATCACATGATCAGCCGTATGAAAAGGTGTGGCAGCGAATAAAGCAGCTAACCAACGATGCAAACTCAAAACACTTCTTTGCCACTGCTCTGTAATAAACAGATTCTTATTGGCTAGCAAACATGAGGCAGCAGAGGCAATCCGAGTATAGGTATATTGCTCGGCCTCTTGCTGTGATAGTGCTTGCAAGGGTTGGGCCTCGAATTGTGCTCCTACTCCACCAAAATTTTTGTCGAGCTCTTCCAATAAAGACATGAGCTCGCGCATGCCCATTTCTAGATCGCCACTATAGGCATAAGACTCAAATTTTTCTAATGAAAATGGCAAAATTAGAATTTCCAGTTATTCACTGACTCAATTGGCTGACTAGTTAGTAAATCAGCTAATCAGCCAAGGCAACGATGGACACGGCAGGAATAGCGACATCCCCACCAGGACTTACTGTCGCAGTTACGGATCCTGATCCAGCAGATGCACTCTTTTGATCTTCCTTAGCTGATGATCCTGAGCTCCCTTGTGATGAAGCAGAAGCGGAAGATGGAGCACTACTAGGTGCTGAATCTGCTTTAGATAGGGTGCTACCACTTCCTGACCCTGAGTTACTTAAGCCTTGCAATATAAAACCTGAAGAACTGCTGGCTGCGACAACAGTCTGCGCGTTTGGATTTGAAGCAATCTCTGCAGTGGTAGTCAAAGTACTACCACCCGCTAAAGTGTAGTTGGCTGTATCTGTCAGCGTATTGGCTAAATTGACAGTCTGTTGCCCAGGAAGTGGGCTAGCAAATACGCCTGTGGTATCCACCCCAGCAGGGCCAAACGTACTATTGGGGGCCAAGCTGCCATTTGCAGCTGTGGCATTACCTAACTGGGCTACTCCAGAACTGTTGCCAGTTATCGTAGCACTTGTAGTACCGTCATAAGGCTTATTGCTAACAGTTCCTGGGTTACTTAAAAAGACATTGGCTTTGGCAATGGTGGCGCTAGAGCTGACATTACCAATCGAATAGCCATCGACCACCCATGATGAGTTGGTATTCGTAATAGCTAGGGCGCTACTATTGACTGTTTGCGACCCTGCACTCGCATTGGTAAAGAAGATGCCACTAGCGCGATAAATATCGCCATCTACCGTACTAACTACAGCAGAAGCATTAGTAGTAGTGTCATAGACTTTATTATTGACTGTGACAGTCTGAATAGGAGCCTCTCTGTAATAGTAGTTTTGCGTACCATTGACTGGGTTCACATTTGCCGCACTCGCGTTGTAGGTCTTGTAGTAGACACCCGTGCTGTTAGCTCCAGTGATATTGGCCTGGTAAGCAGCAGTATTGGGATTGCCAGAGAAAATGGTGAGGGTGCCGTTATTGCTCAGATTGATACTGCCCCCAAGATTGACATTGCCGCCGCTAGTATTGCCTGCAGCTGAGGCAGTGCCGGCTCGTAATTGGAGGTTGTTTGCAAGATTGATATTGGCTGATTGGTTGAGGTTACCCACAAGAGTGCTGATATTGAAGCTACCGCTTGTTTGGGTGATATTGCCCTGCAATAGAACCCCATCAGAAGCGTTGCTAGAGCCCGTAATGTTCAGACTGCCGTTAGCTTGAGTGAGATTGCCATAATTACCTACTTGATAAACTCCGTAACTCATATTGCTTGCTCCAGCAATATTCATACTGCCATTGTTTTGAGTCAGATTACCGTTGGAGTAAGTACCAAAGTAGGTATTACTTGTGCCGCTGATATTTAGACTGCCATTGTTTTGAGTAAGCGTGTACACGTTATCAAAATGGGCTCCGATGAAAGTATTGCTTATGCCGCTAATATTTAAGTTACCGTTGTTTTGGATAATACGACCACCCGCTAGATAAAATCCAGTACCCGAAACGCAACCATTACTTGAATTACTTACACCCGCAATATTGATAGAGCCGTTATTTTGAGTCAGCGTACCAATAATTTCTGCACCGCGGTATGCTTCACTCACGCCACTAATATTTAAGCTACCGTTATTTTGGGTGACGCTACCTGTTTGATAGTAACCATAGCCATTTGAGCCATTGCCATTAGTACCATTACTAAAACCGGCAATATTGATCGTGCCGTTGTTTTGGGTGAGGTTACCCGTGGTATCAGCGACTAAGCTGACGTTGTTAGTAGTGTTCGTAGTAACCGTGTTAGAGACAGTACTGGTTGAGCTATTGGACACAGCTGTAGTTGGCGTTGCTAAAACAGAGTTCAACCCCCCTACTTGCACACCTGCTCCGGTATTGCTACTGCCGCTGATATTAAGGGCGCTACCAGCAAAAGTTACATTACCTAAATAAGCACCAATACCTGAAGTACTGGTGCCCGCCAAAGAAGCGCCACTTCCACTACCGGCAACGATGAGGTTAAGATAAGGACCAATCTGAGTACTACTATTAGCAGTGGTGTTGCTACTACCAGCAGTAGTGTTTACAGCAGAAGTATTGGTATTTGTCGTTTGAGTAACGCCGCCAAGTTGCACGCCTTGTCCTGCAGTGCTAGTGCCATTGAGATTTAATGAACCAGTGCCAGCATTATTGAGCGTGACATTGCCACCGGCTAAATAGACACCAGCACCACTAGCAGAGCTTCCGGCAAAGGTGACATTACCAGCGCCTAAGAGATTGAGCGCAGTAGCGATACTTTGATTAGTGGTTGTAGTGGTAGTGTTAGCTCCTGTGGTGACAACACGAGTGGTATTGGTTTGTGAGCCAGAGAGTCTTACTCCCGATCCCTGTGAGCTAGAGATGCTGCCGTTAAGCACTAAAGTGCCAGCCGTAATATCGAGATTACTTAGTCCTACTACTTCAATTCCTGTGCCATTAACAGAATTGCCATTAATCGACAGATTATTACCGTTAGCAACGGTCAGATTAAAGACTGGAAAGGCGGTAGTATTGAGCGTTGAGCTACCGTTGGAATAAATGGTGGTCGTGTCATAGGTACTAGCGTTTGTGGAATTTACTGCAGTTGTGACATTAGTCCAGGAACTAGTTGTGGTGTTATAGGTATTATTAGTACCTAGTGCAGTTTGTTTCCCAAGAGAAATGCCGGAACTGTAATTACTACCTCCAGTGATGTTGAGAGTGCCGTTGGTTTGCCTCAGGTTGCCTTCAAATTTAAAGCCAGTGCTGGTATTGCCACTTCCAGTGATGTTGAGAGTACCGTTTGTTTGGCTCAGGTTTCCATTTAGCGTAATGCCTGGTTTCGCAGCCGTGCCGTTACCAGCAATATTTAAGCTACCGTTATTTTGGATCACATTAGCCAAATTTAAGCCACCACCACCGCTGCCAACAATATTCATACTACCGTTGTTTTGAATTATCGTAGTTATAGCAAGATTGCCGCCATCATGGGAAACACTCTTAGTCTGACCAATCAAACTGATACTGCCATTGTTTTGGGTGATATTGGAGTCATAAAAATTAAAACCAATACCCGAGGTAATTGAGGTTCCATTTAGGAAAATACTGCCCCCATTTTGGGTGAGGTTCATTGTTTCTGAACCAATACCATTACCGGTACTACTAACACCAGTCACATTAATGTAGCCATTGGTTTGAGTGATGTTGCCTCTCAGATCTACGGCAGTGCCAACATTATTACTGGTGATATTTATATTGCCATTAGTTTGAGTGTTGTTGCCGCCCGTCTTCACAGTACCATTGGAACTGTTGATATTGATGGTGCCATTGATTTGGTTCAAATTACTAAGATGTACTCCGTTACCCATGCTAGTAAAATTAGTAGTGCCGCCTTTTTGCGTAAAGGTGCTCGTGCTACTCAAAGAAAAACCTACATAAGACTGAGACTGACCATTGAAACTCATACTGCCACCGTTTTGGGTGATATTGGTTATATGTGAATTAAAACCTATACCTGTTTTGTTTGCGGTCGCATTTAGGAAAAAACTGCCGCCATCTTGGGTGAGGTTCATTGTTTCTGAAGAAATACCATTACTGTTACTACTAACACCAGTCACATTAATGTAGCCATTAGTTTGGGTCAATTTGCCAGATAGCGAAACACCAGTACTGGTGTTACTGGTGCCAATATTGTTAAGAGCGCCATTGATTTGCGTAATGTTGCCTTGTAATCTCAATCCAATACCGCTATTACTAATACCAGTGATATTGATACTGCCGTTGTTTTGCGTGAGGTTGTTACCCAGAAGAACACCGCCGCCAGTTGTGGTGCCCGTACTATTTCCCAGTAGGTTCAAACTACCATTGTTTTGAACTAAGAAACCACTGCGATAATCCACCCCATTGCCAGTGCTATTAAAGTTAGTACCGGTGATATTTAAGGTGCCAGCGTTATGAGTGACATTACCAATTAAGTAGACACCACTACCTGTGCCATTAGTATTGGCTCCAGTAATATTGAGGACACCATTATTTTGCGTGAGGTTACCGCTGTGATAAACCCCGTGAGAGCTGCTATTGCCTGATCCAGTAATACTGATCTGATCATTGCCATTGAAAAAGACATCACCTGTGATGTTCACACCATTGATGTTTCGTACGCTGCCATTACCACTTAAGGTTGCTGTGCCACCATTTAAGCTCACATTGGTATTGTTAATAATGAGCGTGCCATTGGCTGCGGTGGCATTTAATCCTAATTTACCAGTGCCGGTTGCGCAAACATTGACTCCGCTAAAAGTTAAAGTTTGATTAGCAAATAAGGTCAGTGTGGAATTACTTGGATTAGTGACAACTAAATCAGCCGCTACTGTTAAATTACCGCCTGCAGTGCCACTACTGGCTGTGGTGACGGTGACATTTGTGCCGGTCGCTAGGGCATTGGTAATGGAGGTATTAAGCACATTACCCGTAGTATTGGTACCGGCTCCACTCCACACGTTGCTAGCGTTCGTGACGTTGGCACTCGCTACTGCATTAATCGTAATATCGGTTGGGTCTATTAACCACTCACCATTTTTACCTTGACTAGATCCTTTAACGTTGCCCAGCATCGTGAGCGTTTGGCCAGAAGTCTCTACAAAACCACCATCGCCTGCAGTGCTACCAATCAAGATATTAGTATTGCTGCCAATATAGGTTTGCTTTGCCAGTTCTACTGGCATGAGAGAGCCGACTTTACCGAGTTGATCACCACCAATGATCACTGCCCCACCCCCATGGGTGCCACTCGCATCAATCGTCGAGTTCCCTAAGAGAGCCACGCGGTTGCCTGATAGGATGGTCGTGCCGCCTTTGCTATCTGTATTGCTGACACTACCTACACTACTAAAGTTGTTTGCAGATACATCGATGATCGAATCTTCTACCGCTACTTGACTGGGTTTGTGAGCACTATTACCCGCTAGGATGACTGTGCCACCCTTGCTGCTGTTGCTGCTGTTGCTGCTGTTGCTATTACTTCCACTAGCTAGCAGTTTGGAGTTCGCTAGCGCAATCTCTTGTGCAGATACGGTGATATTGCCCGCTGGAGCTCCTTGACGTGAAACATCAACTGTAGCGGTATCTAGATTGACTTTACCGTTGGCGCCCGCATCAATACCAACAGCGCCACCTTGGGCGCTCACGACGCCGGATAAGTTAATGACAGAATTAAGTAAGCTATTAGTCGCATTGGCATTGAGAACAATCTTGCCATCTTGCGCCTGAATAACGCCATTACTGGCGATCGAGAGATTGTTGGTATTGTGGTTGACCGTAAACTGCACTAACTGACCATTACTTAAACTTAAAGTGGCTTGATCACCAGCAGTGAGCATCACTTGGCCACCAGGGGCGTTGATCGATCCTGTGTTGCGAATCTGGTCAGCCGCTAGCACCACAAATCCCGAGCTGGCATTGAGTGAGCCTGCATTACTAATGAGGCCTGTGGCGTTTGCGCTGGTGTTTGCACCAAATTGCAGATTACCCCCAGCCATAAACGTATTAGGAGCAATATCTCTCGTACTGGCTAATAAAGCGCCCACATTAACCATCGAGCCATTACCAAACACAATGCCTTGGGGGTTGACGATAAATACCTGGCCGTTAGCGGTAAGGGTTCCTAAAATTTGACTAGAGCCCCCGGTAATGCCCACTACCCGGTTGAGTACTTGCGAGCTACTAGAGGGCTGGATAAACTGCACCGTATTGCCAGCACCGACATTAAAAGTATTCCAGTTAATGACCGCTTTAGAAGTAGTCTGGGTGATCTCCATTTTATTGGCATTGGGCTGCGCAATCGATGCAGCGCCACCAACTACTTGTCCACCGGTGGGTAAGTTTTGGGTTTGGGCTTGAGTTTGGGTGGATACCAATTGCAGGGCGGAGCCCAGCAACAAGCAAGCACTCAAACTAATGGCTTTAATCGGAAAGAGTGTGAATACGCAATCGATCGCCACCACTTGTGGTGCCGTGGCCGGAGTCGAGCCTTTGACATGGCCGACCACGATCTCCGAGACGGCAACTAACATGCCACGGGCTTTACTAAAGATCAGGCGATAGGCTTTTTTGTTCATGTGTCAGAGGTCTTCCTGATTAAAAGCGTACTTGGGCTACAAACCAAAATTGAGAATTACCATTGCCATAGGTACCGGCAGGGCTCATGGGCAATCGCTTAGCCCAAGAAGCGCTTAAGGAGTATTTATTAAAGTAGTTCCAATCTAGGCCAATGCCCGCATCGGAAGCCACGATGTGATTAGTGAGATTGAGGTTGGAATAACCCGTAGCAGCTTGCCAGCCAATATCGGGTCCATGGGTTACCCAGCCATTGAGGTAATCGGCAAAGATCACGGGCACAAACTGACCATACTCGGTGTTAAATGCTTTGCGTAACTCTAAAGAGCTGATCGTGCCTTGGTTAATCGAGCCTTGCTCTACGCTATAGGCACGCAATCCTGAATAGCCACCAATCATCATGCGCTCATAGGCATCAAGATTGGTATTGGCTGCTTGACCGCGGATATTAATAACAGAGTAGATTGAATGCGCATCACTGAGGATGATTTTGCCCACCCCCTGAAAGGCGAGCTTGGTATAGCCACCAACCGCCTCATAATAGGGTGAAGACAGGCTATTGGCATCATCCATCACCTGCCCTACTGTCAATGCAGAACGAAAGAACCAAGTATTTTGACCTAAGAGAATGGAGCGATCCCCTGAGTTGCCATCTACAGTGAGTTGTCCAGATTGCAGTGTTTTATTAGCCGTACTCACGCCACCTGTTTCTGAACTCGTTGCTACTACAACCGCGTTCAGTCCCGCTGTCCAGTTTTGATCTAAACCCCTTAGCAATGGGTAGGCAACACCAAGGCTCAATGCATTACCAAAGCCGCTCGTATTGTTGTAACTGGGTAAAGAAAACTGACTACGGGAGACTGAGCCTTGCCAGCGCAAGCCATTGGCCGCTAGTGGGCCGCTCAGATCGATTGCGCCTGAGACCGAGCCTTGATTAGAAACGTTCAGATTGATCCCCAGCACATCACCTACCCCAAGCAAATTATTAGCGCTTAATGAGGTAGCTAAGCGGTATTGACCGGTAGAGCTAAAGCCCTGATTATCCGCCCCAACAGCGCCTTTAATTTGCGCCTCTTTGGATAATGTAGTGACGGTCAATTGCGTTTGGCCTACTGGCATACCCTGAGAGCTAAACTCTAAACCACCGGTCTGCAGTCCCACGGTGTCATAGAGTAATTGGGTCATGCGCTCAAAATTGGTTTTAGTTAAAACGCAATCATTGCCAACACCATTGGGGCAGAGATTTTGATCAACGACTACTTGCACCCAGTCGCTATTGACCGCAGAAGTGTTTTTAACAACGATTTGCCCAATCTTGCCCAAAAAGATACTCAAGCGCAGATCACCTGTTTGATAAAAAGCGGCGCGATCTGCTGCGCTCACTACCACTTGACCAATGAGATAGCCTTGATCACGCAAGGCTTTAGTTAACTGCGCTTCTTGCTCGGTGATTTGCGCGTTTGCAAGCTGTTGACCGAGCAAGCTCGCTTGCGCCTTCTCCATCATTGCGTTCACTTGGGGATCAATACTGTTATCCCAGCTGACTGCCTTGACTACCCTAGCATCTTGACTTGGGTTTGGGGATTTGGCGGGGGTGGTTGAGGCAAGGACTGCGGGAGCCTGAGATACTCCTACCGTGCCAGAGCCTTGGGCACTGACGAGCGTAGTAGTGCCCATACCCAGGCAAGCAAGGGCAATACTGGACACCATCCGAACGTGCAAGGTATAAGTCTTCATCTGCAAGAACTTTTGAGGTTTATTTAAAAGGTGCATGTGCTGATCGACAGCAGCCAATATCAGCCAATATCAAACCATATTATTGAAAAGATATTAGGTCTTTCCTACCCCACGAATGGGGGGTAGGGGTAAATATCTTTGAACTCTAGAGGTAATAGAGGAGACGAATAAGCCTAAACAGCCATAAATTGGCATGTAGAGGCTATTAAAATCACTTATTACCAGCAACAATCCCACCAAACCTTGACGTAACTCGCCTTAGTTAATGGGATTGGGCATTGAATTCATAATAAATAGTCGTGGGCAAACTTGAGAGGCTTGGTTATAAATATATAGGCATTCTGCCTAGTCAACGCAGATAAAGATATTGTCTGGACGCAAGTGACTTAATTTAGTTGATGCATAGTTTATCGTAGGTCGAATAGAGTATTGCCTTAGATAAGTGAAAGAAAAAAGATGGATGATCACTTGAGAAAAAAACTGATGGGACTTCGCATCATCAGAATTGTTCTTATTACGTTTACCTTGCTTCAATTTTTTCTATTTCTGAATGCCTTGAGTTTGATCTGCGCACTGCTGTTTACTCCAATACTCATCATCTTTTTTAATTATCTAACCCATGTCTGTCTTAGCCCCAACAGTGAACTCAACGCTAGAGTTGGGAGAGCTATTACAAAATATGACAATACATCCGTCTTCTATGTGACAAATCCTGAAGATGGGAAAAACTACCTACTAGACAAAGAAAAAGTTTTTTCCATACCTTTCAGTCCAGCTATTTTCTTTCAACCTTTTTCTTTAGATTGGGCTTACCAGAAATTTGTTATCACGCCTCAGGGGAGTATCTATTCTATAAATTACTCTCAGGCAAATGAAATCGACTTAGATGCGCTGATTCTTCCTAAATTGGAATCACCTTCACCAGTTCAGAGACAGGGTTTTTATGTGCGGTATGGCATACCGGACCACCTCTTAAAACAAGCCCAAGAAGAGCTTAATGCGAGAGTATTAAATAAGTTCAAATCTCGATAGCATCAAGACAACAAGGCCCAAATGTAAGAGCATGAAAGGATCAAAGGCCAACTAGTTTGACAGGGCAGATTGTATTTCGCCTATCTAGATTAGTTGAAATGCCTCCAGGGGTTTTCAATCTCCCATGTTTAGGGGGTTCACATGCGCTAACCATAAACAACTCGTCAATACTAGCGCAAGCATTGAATTGCTTCGGACACTATTTAGCAATCATTTTGTTGATTGATCATGGCTCGTCGTAAAAAAGTAAATACGGCTACTAATATAACGATTGGGCCAATTTGAAAAGACGTAGCAGATGCTAGTACCACCATCAGAATAGGAAGCATCCATAGCAAGGCCAGCATGCGCCTTTCTGAAGGTAACCAGCCATACTTCATACCTTGAGTCGCAATAAGGGCAATCGGTAATGCCAAAAGAGTTAGGTCATAGTCCATGATGTAGGGACTTACAAGGAGCGAAGCAAACACTAAAATGGACTGTCGCATTGGCCAAGAAGCATTACTTCGCCAAACTTTCCAGACAATCAAAATCAACAAAATCACGATCGCAATATGAGCACCATAAGCAAGGCTTAAGGGGGCCCCTAATAGACTCATAAATGCAAAAACTGAAGGGGAGTAGTTCCAATGAAATTGAGCTGTTTCTAAAATTTGACGAGCTAAATAGAGGCTACTGAACCACCCCTCCCATAGCTCCGGGCCAAAGAAATATACTGAAGCACCAACGAAAAAAAGGCCTGTAGCTAAGGCGCTAAAGAGGGTTTGCCATGCGCCTATAGCCAACAATGCTACTGGCCACATCATGGCTAAATGAGGCTTGATACACAATGCGCCAATAAAAGCACCAGATAAACGTGGGTATTTTGGTAGCAGTAATAAGGCCCCCCCAAACAAAGCGGTAATCAGAAAACCGTTTTGAGCAAGACGAAAATTCATCCAGACACCTGGAAACGCCACTAAAACAAGCACCATGACATTGTCTGAAAAGTTTTTTTTAATAACATATACATAGGCTGTAAATGTCGCTATTAAATACACAATGCAGGCAGTTGCAAAAGGCAATAGACTGGCAGACCACATCATAAGAAGGTAAGTGGGAGGGTATAGCCAAACAAACCGCACGGGGATGTTTTGGGGATCAACAAGAGCGCTATTCACTTCGAGGCGATATGGATCTAAGCTCCAAAAAATTGAATTTAAGACACTTGGATCATAAACATCTGCAGCACGTCCATGAGTTACTAAATACGATGCGGACCAAAGAGTTCTAAAGTCAGCAAATACAATAAGACCGTTAGGATCGACGAAATCCGATCGACTTAAAATAAGGCAAGTTAATATGATAAAAAGAAATATGAATCCCAAGCTAAATGCTATTACACGGGAACGATTTAACCAATCTTTTATCAACATAAAAATCAATTTAATATAGAGATTTTTTCAAACAACTTAGTACTGATTAATCCCATTTTGTTCAGGCGAAATGAAATAGCTGTACTCAATACTCCTAAGCCGTAAATAACACTGCGATAGAAATTAATAGACGAAGCTTCTTCAAAGTATTTAGTAGGGCAAGAAATTTCGCCAATACGATAATTGGCATATATAGCCTGAGCTAGCATTTGATTATCAAATATAAAGTCATTCGAGCAACGATCTATTGGCAAGGCCTCCAGTAAATCTCTCGTCCATGCCCTATATCCAGTATGGAATTCAGATAATTTACTTCCAATCAGTAAATTTTCAAATGCAGTAAGGATCCGATTGGAAATATATTTGTATACAGGCATTCCACCGATCAAAGCGCCCCCTCCCAAAATTCGGGATCCCAATACAGCGTCATAGTGACCAGACCCAATCATTGCAACCATGGCCGTAATTAATTTAGGGGAATATTGATAGTCGGGATGAAGCATCACCACTATATCTGCACCACGATTTAATGCCTGCTGATAGCAAGTTTTCTGATTGGCTCCGTAGCCCAAATTTTCTGAGTGTTTAAGGGCGCAAATATTCAATTCAGTAGCAACAGCAATGGTTGCGTCAGAACTACCATCATCAGTTAATATAATTTCATCTACTATGTCAAAAGGAATTTCTGAGTAGGTTTGCCTTAAGGTTTTTTCTGCGTTGAACGCAGGCATCACTACTACCACTCTTTTAGCGTTGAGCATTGGCAACTCCGTGTTTTATAAGTACGTTAGAAATGATTATTAAGAAGTCATCAGAAATAGTTACACCATCACTAACTGTCCCAGAAGTAAAGACCATGCTTTTATTAATCAAAGTTATTTTTTATTGCTAAAGTCAAGGCACTCTGCACACTTCTTCCAAGCTGGGGCAAGCACATTGAAACCATTTACTTGAATCAATAAATCTTCATTAACATTTATATTTTTGCGAACTTCTGTTAGCACTACATCATCAATAATGTATAGAGTATCTTTATCGTAATTGCCAGTCCGCATCACCTCAGCATGTTTCAAAAAAATCATCTCTTGAGCAGACACATCAATCCGAGCCAAGTAAGCAGCATTGGTTTGTAGTCCATATGTAGCAGCAAAATAACCCAAGTAATTCCAATCCGGCTCCGTAGCCAGCAGAGATGGGCTTACTCGTAGCTTTTGATAATGCTTACCTGCTATCTGCCAAAATGGATCAACCATGGGGGTGTTCCAGGTAGATTGTGGTTCAGCCATTAACCTACTCCGAATTGCCATCCAACCCGAGCTGGTATCGATGATTTGAATGGCTAGAGCCAACCCCAATATCAAAGCAGCGTATCTAGGCTTAAATTGCTTCACAATCAGCGCTATCAGAACAAAAACGATGACATAAAACACTGGCCAAAACATCCGGGCCGAGGCCCTAAATAATCCGCCCACCCCCCTTAGAATGGGCTCTAATAAATCAAGCTTAAATTGAATACTGCCAATTCCTACTTGATGAGAGATGGAAAATAGCGTGAGCAATACCAGCATAATGACTAGAAAAATATTCTTCTTAATCTTCTCCATCAAATAAGGATAGTTCTTGATAAGTGAATACAGAGAAAGTGGGATGAGCAAAATAATGCCAAGCCCTAAGAAGTTAAATCTTTCGTGACCAAGCTCATCTCCCGGAAGATCACCCAGCAAATGAGACCAAAGACCATAATCTGATTTCCCGGAATCAATTAAGGACACTAAGTTAAACCCGTCATTGCCAAAACCGCCTGCTCCATGACCAGTAGCAATAGAAAAGTAACCAGCCTGCCAAAACAAGAAGATGAGGGTGCCGATAACTGAAAAATACTCAACAATAAATTGCTTAGAGGTGATCTGCTCAGCACTTCTAGATTGCAACAGATTAACTAACCACAATAGCATTACCATTGCTGCTATATAAGAATGAATCAGAGCGCTAAATCCAATCAAAAATGCCCAGTGGAGAATGCGCCTATGATTTTGATTTTTATTTAATGTTAAATATAGTGCAGCCAGTATCAAAAAATGTGCCACTAAATTTAAGTGCTGAATATTCTGGTGTAACCTCCACAGCATCGGAAGTGAAAAGGAGAGTAAGCCGGTTCCAAAGGCGCAAATCCATAAATTATTAGATAACAGTTTCATTAACCTCCACCCGAACCATGCTTGTAGAACAAAACAAGCTAACAACCAAATTCCAAAATATTGAAATGGGTGAGGCAAGATATCTCTTACACTTTTAAAGATAATGGCTAGTAAGGGATTTGAATCTGAGTAAACAATAGAATTACTAATTTCTAAACCATAAGATGGGCTCAACCCAATGGGAAAAGTCCATGGTGAATTACGAAAAAATTCCCAACCTAAATAATATGTAGATGTATCCACCATCTCAAGCCAACCAATGTTACTTGGATCTAAAACTCTAGGCCCTACTACTAATAGAAATTGGGCTAGACCTATTACAAGCGGAATTAAAAATAGAAATTGTTTTTTAAAGTAAACCATAGATGATGAGTATTAATCAGTAGGATTAAAAAATAAGCGCTAAGGCTTCCTAGCCAAGCAAAAAACGGATAGTCCAGCAAGCCGATTGTGGCGTAGCAATGTGCACTCTAGACTACAGATCATCTTTAGAGAGAAGTTAACCAAGGGGGAATGGGATTTCATGCTTGACTTTAGCTGCCCAGAACTTGGTTTTAAGCATCGTTCAAATAATCTAACTACAGCGGCTATCGGCAAAACTAAGCCAAAGAAATAGCACCCCAGATTTATCTCTAATCCTGCCATTTTTGCTAATTTCTCAACTTCACTTAAGGTATATCTTCGCTGATGCTCAAGATATTCATCATGCGAACTCCATAGCCATTGAAATGCTGGTACTGATATTAAAAATGCAGTACCAGCAGGTACCATAGAGACATAATGACTTAAGAAAGTGAGGTCATCCTCGATATGCTCAAGAACATCCATTAAAAGCACAAGCTCAATTTCATTGGCCTCATGAATTGACTTTCTATAGTGAAGCGTTTTACCTGCCCTACTCTCATCTGATTCAGATAGATAGGAAATATCAATGCACCATGCTTCATTGGCATCGGAGTGATCCAAGATATAGCGTGAGAAGAAGGCCGAACCAGAGCCAATATCCAGTATTTTTTTTGAATTAAGCCCACTGATGAGATTGGATAGAGCCTTTGCTTTGGACTGATAGTACCAATGCTTGCCTATATTTCCCCCAAGAATATCTACCTCTTTTAGATCCATGATTTTTTCAGCTTAATAGATTTGTCTTATTAGAAAAATCGGGCGTCGTTTTGATTCCATATAGGTTCTTCCAAGATATTCGCCCAATACACCAATACCAATTAACTGCAAACCCCCTAAAAAGGTAACGGCAACCATAATTGAGGCATAGCCAGGTACGTCTATACCAAATATAAGAACCCTGAATAATATAAAAATGCTAAAAATAAAAGAGGGAAATGCCACCAAAAAACCAATATAAATCCATGTCCTCATTGGGGCCGTACTGAAACTGGTTAGGCCCTCAATAGCAAAATTCCATAGCTTCCAACCATTAAATTTTGTACTGCCAGCAATACGCTCTGGCCTTACATAATCTACACAAGCCGTTTTAAATCCTACCCACGCAAACAAGCCCTTCATGAAGCGATGAGATTCTGGTAATTTTTTGATTGCATCTACCACGCACCTATCCATCAAACGAAAGTCACCCACATTTACAGGCAACTTAGGGGATGCAATTTTGTTATGGATGCGATAGAACCATGAGGCAGTTACTCGTTTTAGCCAATGGTCAGAACTTCTATTGACTCTTTTTCCCAGTACAACTTCATAACCCTCACGCCATAACTGAATCATCTCCAAAATGAGTTCAGGAGGATCTTGAAGATCTACGTCAATAGGGACAACAACCTCCCCGCTGGCAATATCTAGGCCTGCTGTTAGAGCGGCCTCTTTACCAAAATTTCTACTTAAATCGACTATTTTGATGCGTTGATCTGTTTGTTGGCGTTTGATGAGGCGCTCTAATGTTTCATCAGTACTTCCATCGTTGATAAAAATCATCTCAACAGTCAATTGCTCTTCCTGACTAAAAACACTGGATATTTTTTCGATAAAAAAATCAATAGTCTCCTGCTCGTTGAAAACAGGAACCACAAGTGATAACAGTAAATGATGCTTATCTAGGCGGCTATTCATGAAAGGCTATTACCGTCGAATAATAAATAGGGAAAAGCAAGATCTTTCTTGGGGTTAAGTTCATATTGAGATCTAGTTTTTTGACTAAAAATATGACTACGAGGGTTGTCTAACATAAATCACCGATGTCTCATCTTTAAAAACTTGCTTCCAGCTGGGATGAAATTCAAAGTACATGGCAAACTTATCAATGGGCCTCATTAATGCCCACTGAATAGCATGGGTATCTAATACACTGGTAATTTGTGTTGAGTCCACAGAGTCGGTAACTTTGTAATAATCATTATTTTCTGGTGTGCCATGAAGATCAGCCCGTCCATCAATAAATGATGGAATACCTTTAAAGATTAAGAACCCACCAAACTCATAGGAATTAAAAACATTTCCAGTAATACCAAGCTCCTGCACTTTCTTTAAGGCTTCAATAGGTGCAATTTTAGGATTTAATACAATAGGGTTGGAAGCTTGATAAATCACAGCTAAAAGACCGAACACAATTAGTGTAAAAATCATAGTGACTTTTTTGGCTGGGGCACTGAGCGCGATAAAAAACTGATCGATCACATTTCCTGCAAGCAGCTTGCCTGGGTTACCCTTGGCATAGGGCTGCGCCATTAATATAGGTGCTAATAGGCCAAATATGGAGATATACCTCACATGAGCGATTGCCTCATGAAACAGGGCAAGCAGGATAACGATTCCGCCTATTGATAGCCTGACATTTCCACAATACCCAATAACAAGAAAAGCCATTACCCATAATTCAATGACTATGAGATTGGATCCAAAAGCAGGAGCCCATTCCGTGATGCCAGTCAAGTATGGGGAAGACATCAAATCAACCCCAAATTTCCAGCCATCCAAACCATAGGGCGTGATTAGAGAGGCTAGCACGGATAATAGGAAAAACAGTCCCCACAATAGTAAATTCTTAACCCTGTCTTCTTTATCACAATAAATGACAGCATCTATTGCAATGAATGGAATTAAAACCAGACCCAGCAGAAAACTGCCATGTAAATTTGCCCACAGGACCATCAAAGGCAAAAGAGCAAAGGAGGGTTTCGATCGATTAGCGCTAGCAGTTATTAGGGTCGTGAACCAAATAATAATAATTGGCCAGGTAAGTAAATGAGGACGAGCTAACAAATGCGTGAGTAGTGATAAATAGCAAAGAAAACTAAACAGCAAGCCATAAATAGGAGGTAGGTAACGCAAAAAATACCGCAGCTGCAGTCCCAAGGTCAGCGCAAATAAAAATGCAGTAAATATTTTTACCCCACCAAATCCACCCCAGTTATAGACTAGCGCCCAAATCACCTGAGCAAGCCACTCATGAGCAATCCATACTTTTCCTTCAGTATTAAATGAGAACGGATCAAATGAGGGCACCAACTGATGAGCCATCATCCAGTTTCCAGCTGCAATGTGCATGAAACTATCTGGATCATCCAAAAATTGAGAGTTCTGATTAAGCAGAGCATAGAAAAATGCAAATAAACCAATAATGAGTGGCCAGGAAAACCCAGCTTTATTGATCCCCTTAAATTTCAATGGGGTATTAATGCCAAGTGATTGATCTACATTCATAAGCTAAGGGAGATTAATTTTAAATAGGGAGTAAAAAGTTCAGTCGAACTCAGGCAGCACTCAGGCAAGCGAAATACCAAAGAATAGGCAACAAGTAAGGCGAAAATAGCTAGGAAATATTTCTCAGAAAATTGAGTCTTATTGGAGGGTCCATGCTCCTGAACTAATTTGGACTGAGAGCTTTCCGGCTGGTTTTGAGAAGCAAATGTAAAAGCCAGCATTAGCAAACTATTACAACTAAATGACAGCCATCGCCCCCAATCTGCAGCAATAAAGTACATTAAAAAACTAGAGATAACGCCAAAAAGCATGTAACGATTAAAGATGCTTGCATGGTGATGAGTCGTCCTCACAATCACACAAAATACAAAAAACATGACTAAATAATTCCCGAGAATAAAGATAGGCCAATACAAATAAGCATCAGTAGCAAAAATGCCATAGAGGGTCAAAAAGTGCTGCTGAAGACCCCAACCCATTGATGCTATTGGCCCAAAAAAGGAGTACGGTGCTGCTGGAGAAAGGAGGACTCGATCAGATAAATTCAAAGAGTTCCATATATTATTAGCTGACTGCATGTCCCCATGAAATACGCTGCTTAATATGAAAATAGCTGGAATTAAGAAAAAATAAAGTGCAAAATAAAAACAGTAGAGCCTTTGAAATACACTATTTTTCAAATTAGTCCAGAGCAATACTAAGGTTAAGGGATAGCCCATAAAGACGTAGCCCTCGTGTACAAATGTACAAATAATCCCGCCAATAATTGCAAGCAAAAACAAAAGAGAGTTGAATATTGTTTTTTTATGTGCGGAAGATCTTTTGATAGCTAATGTAATAAGACACAGCACGCCGAATAAAAGTAAAAAAATAATTTCTTTTCTTGTAAAAAATTGCATGGTTAAGCCCATCTGCACTATTCCACCGGGAATCAGCAAAGCAGGAACTAATACGTACCAATTTTTGATTCTTGAATAAAAGTAAACTGATAAAAAAATAGCTACATACAGATAAAATAGAATCAAAGTTATGATATTTACGCTTTGGATTACAGACTCGCCAGCAGAAAAAATATATAACAACTGACCTATAAGCCCCCTTCTAACAAAGCCCCCTTCGTAATTAATCAACCATTCAGCAATCGGCCAAGACCCAAACTTCAAAATCTCAGGATCTCCAAACATCCAAACGCCAGGAATAATGATTGCGAGGTCAATCATGAAAATGACAACTATCGGGAGTGAGAGTTGGCTAAATTTCTTCATGAACATAAAAAATAGTTGATGGGAACTTATTACCCAAGTATTGGCAGGTAAACTGACCGCTACCCTTTATTAAAATATTAGCGCGCAAGCTCTCCTCAGTCATTTGTAGTTGAAGGGTTTTTTTATTTAGCTTGCCTGCAGTATTCCAATCATCTTTTTTGATTTCACTAGAATCACATGAACCCATTTTAAAAATGAGCTCAGTATCATTACTGAGGCAGACTTGATAAACCCCAGTAAAAGGCTTAGAAACGTATTGCGTAATCACTCGCTCATACTTTTCAATAAGCATTTGATCTTTGCCAGAAAATACTGACTGAAGATCACCATTGCTTAAAAAAGATTCTTGCTGCGTATTCCCCTTACAAAGCCAATATTCGGGTAATTGATTTTTATTGCAAGCAATCAAGACGATGCTTATCGGAAAAAGTAAGATGCAATTTTGAATACCTCCCAAGCGAAGACTAGAAGTAAGCTCAACTAATCTACAGAATAATTTATGAAGTGAAGGCATTAATAAAAAACCTATGAATCCAGTTACTTCATCATTCCTGCCACGGCAATCACAACCGGAGCAAGCACAACAACAAATAAAGCTGGAAATATGCAGGTAATTAAGGGGATTGTCAGTTTGATCTGAACTTTGGCTGCCTGAGCGCGAGCTTCCATCTTTCTTTTATACCGAAGGTCTTTTGAAAAAACTTCAAGAGCATCTGAAATACTCGCTCCATATCGATCGGCTTGATTAATCATCGAAGCAAATATTTTGATGTCTTCTAACCCAGTACGCTTAGCAAGATTTTGCATAGCAACGGCTCTTGAGTTTCCCGCCTTCAAGTCATTTGCAAGCAGATTAAATTCCACTGACATTGCTTTATTCATTAGCTCAATTTCAGCACCAACTCGTGCTATAGCAGCATCAATTGCCATGCCTGAAGAAATGCACACTCTAATTAAGTCGAGAGCCGTTGGGAACGCTAAAAGTAATTGTTTCTTACGAGATCTTGTGTAGAAAAAAAGAAAAATATCAGGAAGATAATACCCAGCCGCGCAACAGATCAGAACTTTAATTGCAATCTGCAATATTGATGCGCTGGTAAAGGGATTAGAAATTGATGACAGGGTAATATAAAATAAATACAAGAGGAATATCATGGTTCCTATTAAAGTTTTTATCCCAAAAAAGTAGCTCAAACTTCTTTTACTACGAAGACCTGCTTCATTAAATTTATTTTTGGTTTTTTCAAGATCCGCTTCTTTTCCTGGAAATGAATATCGAACTAAGGGCTCGATAAAATGCTTATAAAATGCATTAGCAAGACGATTAATTTTTATAGGGCTCCTGTCTTTTCTCTTTACTTGATAGAGACGTGTACCTGCCTGTTTGTCAAAGTACGAGTACGTAAAGTAAACGCATCCTGAAAAACATATCCAGAAAATAAACGCTAAAGTAATAATGGAAGAAAAACTCAGCATTTTTTTAGATACGTATGTTCGTTATTTGTCGCATCCAAATAAATCCAAGCATTACTTGTCCGATAGTGTAGTAAATGATGCTCATGCCATTGGGATTTTCTAGTAATCCGTCGTAATATTGTGGGTTGATAAATGAAACTAAACTCACCATGATTAACGGTAGTGAGCCTAGCACCTTAGCCGCCATTTTTCCTTCAGATGCTAGTGTTTTCACCAACACCTTAGATTCCAGCCTTGCCCGCATCATTCTAGACACCTCGCTTAACAAAGAAGCAAGGCTACCCCCCGTCTCTTGATTAATCACTATAGCGATTGCAAAAAAACGGACATCTTCAGTATCAATGCGATAAATTAGATTCTGCATAACATCACGAATCGGCATACCAATATTTAATTGATCAAATGTGATTTTTAATTGGGCAGCAATGGGCATGGGGGAATCTGCCACGGCCGCCTGAATTGCTGCATTGAGAGAATGTCCAGCACTTAAAGACCGCGCTATGTACTCTATTGCTCCAGGAAGTTGATCTTCAATTTTCGCTCGATGTTTCGCATTTTTAATTCTGATAAAGAAAATAGGTGCTGATGAAGCTAAAAGCCCGATAATAAGGCCCTGAAATAAAGAGCCTGTAACAATATAAAAAAGTAAAAAAGAGACTATAAAGATAATTAGTAAAGTTAAAACTAAATCATGAACATTGAATTTGAATCCTGAACGAAAGATCATTCCATCAAGAGTTCTAAATACTAAAAATTTCTTCAAGGTTTGATCAATTTTTTCATCTTTACTAAACACCCTATATTTAAAAATAGAATTAATAGTTTTTAATTCTTGGCTGTCATTAACCAATCTATTCAGACGAGATTCTAATTTTTTATTAGTCGATCCATCTTTTACAATAAAGGTTCGGAACGCCCAGTAGGACAGCACTAAACTAAAGACGCATAAGATCAATAGAGAGGTGTAGTAATAATTCATACTGCTGAAGCCACAAATAAATGTTCATCCACGGTGGCTCCACGCGTTGCTAGCTTATCTGCAAGCCGTAGCCGTATTCCTGTAGCTACATGCTCGCCAAGTACGGCACCGCTAGGGGATATTCCTCGTTGATTAAAAACAAATATATCTTGCATCGATATCATCTCGCCTTCCATACCAACAATTTCACTGATACTGGTTACTTTTCTCTGACCGTCACTCAAGCGAGAAATATGAATTACGATAGAAATCGCTGAGGCAATTTGTTGACGTAGCGATTTTTGAACAGCAGAAACACCTGCCATACCAACCATATTCTCAATTCGAACTACTGCCTCTCGAGCTGAGTTTGCGTGAATCGTAGTTAATGATCCATCATGTCCTGTATTCATGGCTTGCAACATATCTAGTACTTCAGCTCCACGGATTTCACCCAACACAATCCGATCAGGGCGCATCCGCAAGCAGTTGTGTAATAGTGAGCGTTGATCGATGCCGCCTTGTCCCTCGATATTGGATTGTCTTGTTTCTAAACGAACAACGTGCGGCTGCTGCAAGCGAAGTTCAGCAGCATCTTCAATGGTGATGATGCGTTCATTTTCAGGAATATAGCTAGACAAAATATTTAACAAGGTTGTTTTACCGCTTCCAGTACCGCCCGCGATCAAGATATTAATTTTGGCTTTGACTAATGCGGCCAGTACTAAGGCCATTTGCTCAGTTAACGCTCCACCGTGGACTAGATTTGATATAGTTAATGGCACGACAGAAAACCGACGAATAGACATTGATGGGCCATCAAGTGCCAGAGGGGGAATAATTGCATTGACACGAGAACCATCAGGTAAACGGGCATCTACCATAGGGCTAGATTCATCAATACGCCGTCCAATTCTTGAGGCAATTTTTTGAATAATTTTTAATAAATGGGCATTGTTATCAAATTGAATCTTTGATCTTTCAAGAACGCCTTTTCTCTCTACATAAATATTAAAGGCATTATTAATTAAGATATCTGATATGGATGGGTCTGCAATCAATACCTCAAGGGGCCCTAAACCAATTAATTCATTTTGAATTGCGGCTATGAGCTTCGATACATCAGCTTCAGACACTACTAAATTCAGGCTTGAAACTAAAAGTAGTAAACCTTCTTCAATTTGCTCTTTTAATTCAGAGCTAGTCATATTTTCTATAGTCGCAAGATCTATTTGATCAAGTAATTTAGAGTGTAAAAGCCCCTTAATAGAAGCAAAATCATTCTTTGAAATGATGTCTGAGCGCTCTGAGTTTCTGTACTCAATTTTAGCTTTGATGCTATTTCCTAGCGTAGTCCTTATAGTCATGATTCTATTCAGACTTATTTAGTAAACAGGGATTTAACCCAAGACCGCTTGATGTCGGGATTTAAATTTACCCCCGTCAATTCTGATGCTATTTTTCGCAATGAGATACAAATTTGACTTTTGCTTGAAATGTTTGTGATGGGCTTGCCAAGATTTGCAGATTCCATGGCAACTTTTGAGTCATTGGGTATTGTGGAACTTAATCCCCTCTTAATTAAAGCCTCAGTCTTTGTGGCCGAAAGAAAGCTATTCTCCTCGAGCCGATTTAAGATCAATCGAATCTTGCTATGCGGATAGCTCAATCTATCAAATAGATCTATAAGAGTTAATAATCCTCGCAAATAAGCCATGATCGGCTGAGTGATCAGATAAATTAAATTTGACCGATCCAAAGCCCTAATGGTGATTCCATCTAAAGCATGTGGTAAATCTAGGATAACAAAATCAAACTCTTTAGAGGCTACAGTAATTAAATTATCGATATGGTCTGGAGTAATCCGCAAACCCTTTTCTGGATCATTTGGACCCTCTAGTAGAAAAAAATTCGTTTCCATTTTCAGTGATCCTGCAATCAGCATCATGGCATCTAAAGATTCATGCTCAGCAATCTCAGCAAACGAACTTCCTGAGGTTTCATCTGCAAGATAAAAAGCTGCATCACCACCTTGGATATGTAGATCAATAATTAAGGTCCGGCAGCCAAACTCTGAGGATAGGATGTATCCTAAATTAGTAGCAAGGAAAGTAGCGCCCGCACCGCCTTTGGAAGACATGAACGCAAGAACTGTTCCTGATGAATTTCCCCTTAAATTCTTATTTCTTCTGCGAATTCTATCGATTGCTAATTTCAATTCTTCTAGAATTATCGTGCCCGTTAACACATCCTTAGCCCCAGCTCGCATTAACTCAAGTAACTCAGAATTAGATAACTCTTCACTAATATAAATTACTGCGGGCCACAATGACGCCTCAGTTAACGACGTGATAATTGGTAGATCTTCCTTGATTAACCTACTATTTTGAATGATGAGTAAGTCCGTATACTCTATGTTAATTTGATCTATTTGCAGCCCTCGATCTTCACGCACCAACTCTTTGACTATGTCTGATGCCAAAAAGGCAGAATGTATATTTCCAACTCCACCAGTGAAATTAGGTTCGGTAATAATGGTGATATTCATAGTTAGAAGCCAGTGGCTCCTGATTGAGAACCGCTTCCACTGCCCCCAGACGAACCTGAGCTGCCTGAAGAACTAGATGTGCCACCTGCAGCAGATCCAATTTGTGGAAAAATAAATGATTTTTGGTAGTTATCTATGGTGGCCTTAGCGCTAACGCCATCCATTCCACCTAAGACTCTATCTTTTGGGGGGCCATCAGGGTAAATAGATTGTGCCCTGATCGCATTATTTACGGACTTACCTAGATTCATGTCAGCATCCCACCCTTGCTGAGCACAAGCAGTAAGCATTCCAACAGATAGCCAGGCGAAGAGTTTTTTCAGGGTCATGAGAAATGACTTATTTAGATACATTGCTCTGCTCCTGAGTATTTTGTAGTTTTGAGGGGTTAGGATTTCCCTCCATTTTTCCCTCTAAAAAGAATTCACTATAACTAGGCTGCACAAAGTTATCAGTTGGTATGCTTGGTTTTTCATCCAGGGGCTTAACAATCCGCGGAGTTACTAGAATAATTAACTCACTGCGCTGACTATTAAACGCACTACTACGAAATAAAGCGCCAATAATAGGTAGGGAGGCTAGCCAAGGAAATGCTGCAATAGATTCTTGGACACTATTATTAATCAAACCGCCAATAGCAAATGTTTGCCCATCACTCAATTGCACCGTAGTTGATGCACTCCTACTTTTAATATTTGGTACAACCTGTGTCTGACCATTTGCGCTAATTGAAAATCCATTGCTACTGACATCAGAAACTTTTGGCGCAACCTTCAGATTAATTCGATTGCCACCCAATACTGTCGGTGTAAAACGAACGCCGATTCCATATTCGACTGGGGTTAAAGTAACTACCGCATTACCGTATCCACTAGCCTGAGAAATCGGCAAATAAACAGTCCCTCCCGATAAGAAGTTTCCCTCTTGACCGCTAATGGCCATAATGTTGGGCTCAGCTAGTATTTTGATCAACCCATTAGCCTCACTAGCTTGCAAAAATGCTTGGGTTGATCCAGCTCCAGCGCCAAATGCAGCTAAGGCAGTTGAACCCCCAGTTCCAATCAGGCTGTAGGAAAAATTGGAATTTGCAAATGAAATACCAAGAGCACTTGATACAGATCGATCAATTTCAGCAATTTTCACTTCGAGCAATACCTGAGGGAGGCTCTCGGTTGAAAGCATGTTCAATACTTTTCTACCAGATGCCTCTTCAGTAATTCGAACAGCTTTTTGTACCGTATCAGCATCTTTAGCTATCCCAGCTAAAACAATAGATTCACCAGCTGAATTAATCTGAAATACATTCCCCGATGGGAGTAATTTATATAAAAGATTGGATATGTAATTTGCATCACCGACCACGATCAAATCTAAGGTACTGGAGCCCCCGTCCTTGTACCAAATAATTACATTAGTGGAACCTGTTTTTTTTCCGAGAAATTGCACATCCATTGCTGTTGTCGATAAGACGTCAGCTATATTGATATTTCCAATAGCAATTCGAGCTACCGGGGCTTTAAATCGATAGGACAGGGTTTTACCCACAGTTAAGGCAATACTATTTTGTGCTGCTTCAATGCTTTTGGATTGAGCGACTACCGATGTTGGTGTGGGGATTCCCACTACCCTCTCTTGAGAAAATGCAGGATTAACCGCATTTAAAGCAAAAATCAAAGTAACAACAAACGCCTTTCTAATAAACCCAAAATGATTACTTGTTGCCTGATGATGAAAATTGAGTAGTTTCATCTTCTTGATTCCGTGCTGGTTGGGCTAATTACAGAACCTCGAATCGTCTCAATAAAAAATTGACCTGACTGGTTTGACGCCCGAATAGTAGATTTTGAATTGATATCATCCGCACTACGAAGCACCAAAGAGAGAGTTCCATAGGTCCGCGCCAAATCCAGCCTATTAACCTCATCAGCAGAGATCTGAAGAGTTGCTGAATTTCCCACCTTCGATGCCTCTGTGATGGTACGTAATTGCGAAATGGCTAATACTCTTGCATTTTGAACAATTACTTTAGAGTAGGCGCCATATGCTGGATCTTGACCGCTTAAGATAACGTCAACATAATTTCCAGGCACCACAAATCCGCCAACACCAGAAATCTCATTGACTGTAATCGTGAATGCTCTTGCGCCAGCGGGTAAATCTGAAGCCACATCAACCAGGTTTTTTTGAGAAATCATGTTAGAAACAATAATTTCTCCAGGGCCTATCCTATTTTCAGCAACTTTATTAACTATCAAGTTAATATCAAAAATTGCGCCGGCAGGGATCACATTGGGCAAAGGGCTCATAGCCGTTATATCAGCTGAGGCAATTTTACTGCCGGGTAATATTTCCTTATTTGCGGAATACACTCGGATTACATCCACAGGGCCGGTGGGGGGCGATGTATTTGCCAAATAAAGGTAAAAAATTCCCGCGACGAGAAGTGAAAACACCCCCGAACCAATAATGACAGATAGTAATTTCTTATCCCTCATTACATATCAACCCAAATATCGCTGAAATAATGCTACTGATAAGCCAGTAAAAATGGCGGAAACATAAGGAAATTGTTTCTCCTTGAGCATTTTTGTAAATAAGGGCTCTCGGAATCTTTTTACTAACCAGTCAATCAGAATTAAACCCATAACAATTAGGCCTCCGGCCACAGATGAATAGAGAACAATTCCCAAAAATGAAATGGGGCCCTCAAATAAGGCGATGACAAAAAAGAGTTTCACATCGCCACCACCCAATAATCCATAAATGAAAGGTGGCAAAAAAAGGGCTATTGCGATACCGGCAGCTGTGATACTTGAAATAAAACTCTCGCCCCCATAAGGGGAAATAGAAAATAAAAATCCAATACAAGTGCCAAATAAAATTAGAGCATTAGGCACTTTTCTGTCCTTTAAATCACTTATAAGGGCGAGCGATACAATACTGAATAAAATTGAATCCTCAAACACTAGTGGCAATACGGTTAAAAATCCCATTCAAATTCGTGCCCAGGGTTCGTACTGCAGTAATGATCACTAGAGCAACTAGCCCACTAATTAAGCCGTATTCAATTGCTGATACACCTTTAGTGCTCCTGAGAAGATTAATGATATATATGAACATATAAATCCCTCGCTGGTTTAAACGCTTGTGGCAATACGGCTAAAAATTCCGTTTAAATTAGTGCCCAATGTAGTAACAGCTGTAATAATTACCAATGCCACTAAGCCAGCAATTAATCCATACTCAATAGCGGATACACCCTTCTCATTACCAGCGAGCTTGGAATAGATGTTACGAAAATGTGATTTGATATTTTTCATGATTTATCCAAAAAAAAAGTTATAAAAAAACTACAACTTGATTAAACTTTTTTATAATTGCTTTCGCAAGACAGAATGTTCACATGGCGTGAAATTGATTCATTTCATTAAATTCAATAAATTTAAGTACCATTCAATTTGATACATAAGTACTAATTTTGTAATCAAGATTGAAAATATGGCTTTTGCATGACTTACAAGCCGAAGAGATAACTCTTTACAGCAACTATTACCAGGAATGCATTTAGACAATGCCTATTTTTGAATGTATAGTTAGTAAAATATTTTTAAGTTTACTTCGGCATACAAATCGTTAGCCTTGTTTTTTCACAGTGCGCTCTTCACCTGCCTCTATGATAATTTATTAAATTTTTAATACTCTTTTCTTGTCGCTAATTTGCAGATCGTTCGTTTTTATGCCAGCTTTTTTAATGTTAAAAAAACTATGTAAGGATCAAAGTGGATCTGCTGTAGTTGAATTTGCAATTGTGCTTCCCACCCTTCTCTTGCTTGTCTTTGGAGCAATTAACTACGGGGCAGTTTTTAACAATCAATTGATCATTAATGCTGCAGCTAGGGAAGGTGCAAGATGGGCCGCACTGTATTCCGATTCCTCTACGGTGTGTTCCACTACAGGCGCTACGAATCCCTGTAAAGTTGCTTCTGATTATATGCAGTCAGGACTACTTTTTGCCTCTGAAACAACCTTACCAACATATACCTGGACTGCTGCCAATACCGATACCAATACTCTACAGACTGTGCATGTTACCTATACCTATAGCGAGATAGGCTGGAGTATTCCAGGTTTAAAGACCGCTTATTCAGCAACTTCGTCTGCATTACATCAATGAGGTTCATCATTCCAAAAGAAACAGATTACCCGCTAGGAATCATTTCAAATTACTCCTGTCTGCCAGCAACAACAATTCAAACTCGTTTTTTAGATGTCAAATCTTTTTTAAAAACTCTAGCACCTTAATTATGCTTTTCTTTGCACCTAAATTAGGAGGCAATATGTTTAATAAATTAAGCGTGTTTTTTTTCATGGGAAATTATTTCCAATTATTTATTCGGGTACATCATCATGTCTAAAGCAAAGAATCAGGAAAACGGCTCGGTAGCTGTCATATTTGCGCTTTGCTTAATACCTCTAATATTTTTTTTAGCCTTCATTGTGGATTTAGGATATCTGCGTATACAAAAGGCCTTGGCACAAGACACCGCCGATGCAGTCGCCATTGGCTGCGTACTTAGTAATCAACAAACTCCAGGTAGCTGTGTTACTACCTCTTCTGCAACGGCATTTTCTAGTCTTATTCCCAGCGGCTTTAACGTAAGTATCGACACGATAACTTGCCCCGCAAATCCGCCAGGGCTTGATAATTGTCTTCAGGCAACTGCTATATATAGTTGGACACCTTTTTTTAGCAAATTTGTTGGCAAAAATATTCTAGGAGTTTCGGCTAATTCTAAGGTAGGGGGGTACGCAAGTGCGCCATGCTTGTTAGCATTGAATGCAACAGGTAATTTTTATAGTGCGGGTAATGGTAGTGCGGGGATTTATCTAGATGTGGGTGGTGGCGGAAAAGTCGCCACAGCATGCGGTGTTGGTGTTAAGGGAAGTAATTCCGCTTATCAGATAAATGTAAATACTGGAACATTAGATGCCAGTGCTGGATACAACTACATACGGTTAGAGAGCCCTTACCGTACCGGAGGAAATACTTCAAATATATTACCCAGCATTACTCAAGCTAGCTCGATAAAAAATCCACATCGAGTATTTGATAATATTGTCTCATCACTCCCCGCTGTTACTGGGCAGCAACAAAGCTTTCAAGGTGGAACTGCTACACTTAATCCTGGTAGTTACTATGGAATACGTGCCCAAGGAGGATCATTGGTACTGAACCCTGGTGTTTACTATATCGGTGATGGCGGCATAGATTTTAGAAATACTATGGTCACTGCAACTAATGTGGCAATTATTAATCAGTCGTCATCTGGTGGATCAATCACAATTAAAGACGATACCAAGATTCAGTGGACTGCACCAACTAGCGGCGATTACAAAGGCATGATATTGATCCAGCATGCCTCAAACAGAAATACCGTGGAGATAATGCATAACCCATCCCTGTCGACGTTTGATGGCAACTTATATTTACCAGGAGCTCCATTTTATTTACATCCTAATAATTCAACCAGCTCTAGCCCGGGCATTGGTTCAACAGTTGCCGATACTTTTTTTATTACAAATGGTTATTACAAATTTAATGCAATTAAAGCAACAAAATACTACTCAACCGAAGTTAAATCACTTCCATAAGTATAAAACTTAGCCCTTAATTTTATCTACCGAGTTTAAGAATGCCCTGCTTTATTGATAATTTAGTAGTGCTACTAAACTATCAATAAAAAATGGTGGAAACACCCAAGTCTTTTCTGATTAAAGCTCTACTTGCTTGACTCAATCATATGAAATATTGTCCATATCCTTAATTGCGAGGGAATGACAAAAAAATCTAGATCAATTGATTGAGTAGAGAAATCATATTGGTTGCCGCCTAACTGGGTTGAAAATACCGACTGCAATGAATCATCCCCTATTTGAGGGGGTTACACAGCTAATTTATGCGGGCTATTATTGATGTTAATTTTTTTAGTTTCATGACGCATCAGATGTCGGACAAATTAACCTAATGCCCAATTTTAAGAAAATCAAAGCTGTCCAAATCGGAGAACAATTGTGTTCTGCCAGAGTAGGCCAAGGTCTTAGCTATATTCACTTATCCGTCGCAAGTGGCTTATCTTTACGAGATTTAATTCATATTGAGACTGGTAATTATTATCAATTTGATAGAGATTTTGAGCAATTCTTAGAATACGCGGGCATTTATGCAAAAACTATCAATGTAAATATCTGTCATATCCCCTCGGATCAAAGTAAGCGATTCAACACCAAACCAGATCTAGTCGAAAAAGAAATATATATACCCAGTTTTCTCAGAGTTAAATCCTATCCATTTGAGTAGATTGAAAAATGAAGCTTGAAACTAAATCTTCTTCTCATGAGATTGATGGCGATAAGCTACGATTTGCTAGAGAAGCTATGGGACTGAGTCAGCAAGAGCTTGCAATAAAGTTATGCCTTTCGCAATTACATATTGCCCAATTAGAAGATGGTCGATTAAGTATATTTTTTTCCCCAGCGCACAAAATTCAGATCGCCAAAAAAGCAGGATTAGTCTTAGATTTGCAGGAACTTGAGTACTTGATTCCAAAAAATATTCAGCCAGGATCTGCACCGTCCTATTCAGAAGGAATCTCTCAATCACCTGCAAATGGACTTCATTCCAACCCAATTACGGCACACCAATATCAAGCTGCTAAGCGTAAGCACTTTCTAATCCCAAGTTGCATCTCAGGAATATTAGCAATTAGCGTTTGCACGCTAATTTATTTTGAGGAGCTGTCAATGCAGGATCTTACTAAGCACATCAGTGTGAAGCAGGCATTTACTCTACAGGTACGGGAAAACAATATGCCACTAGAGCCAACAATTCCTGATCCCAGAGTTGAGCTAGCGAATTCAAGCGCTCAACTCGAATCTGAGCCTAAGCATCTACTTCCGGAGAATTGTCAATTTAATAAATCTGAATTAAAGCAATATCAGACAATCAATCCCACCAAAAAGGATGAAATGGTCTACGTTCTTAGTAAAGAAAATCAATCAATCTGTGTGATTGATAGTCAAAACAAAGTAACTACCCTTCATTTATTACCTGGAGAATCTAAATCGGTCCATGGAATAGCGCCTTTTACGTTAGTGAGCTCCGACTTGAGCAGGTTTGATCTGTACTTTCAAGGATCAAAAGTCAAGGCCAATCAACTTAATACAAGAGCAATTCGACTTGAAATAGCAGAAAATTTGACTGCATATAACTAGAGGGAACAATCAAGTGTAGCTGCCTAGTAATTAGGCCTTGCCGCTTCAAGCATCCGTTTGAAGCGGTTTTTTTCATCTAGAATTCCCCCCTCTTTACAGGCTACTTGAATGAATACTTTGATAAGGAATCAATACAGATACGATTTACTCGCTCACCTATGTTGACTGTTAAATAGAGGTTGATAGCTCTCAATTAGCCTACGTTCAATCAGATTTCTGTCAGCCTGCTTTGGCACAGTCTTTGCATGAATATGCGTTACCCCTAATTTTTTCGCCTCTTCTAAGCTCTCATGTTTAGAAAAACGCTCCTTAAATGAAGATACCTGCCCTATATATAGCGGTACCCAGCGATTCTCTTCATTTAATTTAGTAAAAATAAAGATTCCACCAACATCAATCCATTTACTATCGATCGGATAAATTCCAAAATCCATTGCTAGCCAATGCATTCTCTGAGTCATTTTGCCTTTCAAGATGAAAATCCCCCGCTTTTAAGGGCGGGGGAAGTACACACACCACATGAACAAAGCAACGCCATGAAGACGTTGGATTAATTTAACGGAGTTTAGTAGTTTGAGATACCCCCACAAATAAGGGATTAATTCTTGAGCTCATGCCGACTACATTAGAAAATTATGAAAATACTACTTTTATGGCTCATTTGTCTATTTCTTTTACTTATTTTTAGCCTATCAGGCGCTTACTCATGGCAAGCTTATGTGCTAATCATCATTACAACTCTTGGGTCAATTGGATTTGCAATAAACGGGTCTCCTAACACTACGAAATCAAAATTACAAAAATAATCATGAATAAATATTTAAAACTTGTGAAGCAAATCAAGAAAATTAATAGCGAATATGTATTAAATCAGTATGAAATTAAGATACTCAATATAGTGGCTGAAGCTTATTCTAATAATTCAATGATATCTGTACAAGATTTGATTTGCCATAGAGAAATTGCATCCCAAGCTACGCTCCATTGCGCTTTTAAGGGCTTAGTCAATAAGCAACTATTTTTACCAAAACTCATAACCTAGACGGTAGAGTAAAAGAAGTTTACTTAACAAACACTGCACTGAAGTATTACAACAAACTTGAGCGAGAGCTTCTTGAGGCTTAACTTGTTAGAAAGAATTGCATGTACTGTATTGCGCAAGGTAATGAATACGAGATGGCAAGATGTTTACTTTTGATAACCCTGTACTTAAGTTCAGCGCAGTGCTTTGCTAACAGGCATTGACTAAAATTATGCTCAAACTTTTGCGCCTCTAATAAAAGACAGCATCAGAGACAAGCTGATATTGATACCCCACCGCACACAAAATCCCCATGTCAAGAATTTTTTGGGAAAGAGACTTGCGGTATCCAAGCCAATTCATTTAAAGCCCCACAGAATCAAGAGTGGCGTTCTGATAGAAATTCAATAATTCATAAGTAACTAGGAAACTGTAATTTAGCCTATATTCAATGTATTAAATCTTGTAATCATTAACAATTACATCCAGATTCAATTTGATAGGCACATCATCACATGGAAAGATGGGTAAATGTAGATGCCCTTATCGCCCACGATTAACCTCTAGTCGCTCGACTAGTTAACAATGGCCTGACTCTACCAAATACTTTTCGGTAACTCAATTCTTAAACTTGAGTTGCACAGAGATTTTGCTTTTCCCGTTGAGGTACCGCACCGGGAAAGCATGATGGCCGTTCATTTGAATTGAATAAAAAAAATTACGTTAATCGATCAAATTGCTTGGCAAGATTCGAACAAATTAACATGTTGTTCATTAAGCCCTCGTCTCTGATTTTTTTTTACAATGTAAATTTGAGAGTTAAGCAACCCCCCTAAAGATGGGGGTTAGTTAACATATCAGGCCTTAAAACTTTTGATGAAAATGATTCAACAATGAAATTAAGAATCCCTTAAAATAAACATAATAGTTTAGATCATCAACAAACATATTGATTTTTAATGCGCTGCAAGGACTACTTAATTACTTATAGTTTCTAAAAATTTTTAAATATATTTTTTAATGTCCAATAAAATGCCAGAGTTCAATTCCAACAAACAAGTACGTCTACTGATTGTGGAAGATGATCTTTTTTTTACCAATCTCTACAAAAGTGAAATTGAAAAGAATGCTTCACTATGTTTATTGAGCAGCAGTGAAACTGGGGAAGATGCCATAACCTTCCTAGAAAATAATTCAATTGATATTTTGATTTGCGACTTGAATCTACCTGACATCAGGGGCATTGAAGTCATCTCCAAGGCAAAAGCATTGCATCCTCAAGTTGAGGTTTTAGTAATCACTGGCGTTGGTGATCAAACTGACTTTTATGAGTGTTTAAACTTAGAAGTTAAAGGTTTTATCCAAAAAGATGAGCTTAGGGCAAACTTTGGGAATATTCTCAATAGTATTAAGGAGGGTTATGCCGCAATTAGTCCCACTATTGCAAAGGCCTTAATTCAAAAAAATCGGCAGAATGAGCAGTTGCAGATTAAGGCCAATAACCCCTTAACCAAGAGAGAGTTAGAGGTATTAATGGAAATGGCCATTGGACTTTCAGTAAAGCAAATAGCGCGTAAGTTTAGTCTATCTCCATATACTGTAAGTGGCTACACTAAATCAATTTATCGGAAGCTCAAAGTTAGATCGAATACCCAAGCTATTTCTGAAATAAAAAAAATGGGTTGGTTAAACTAAGGAACCATTGGTATTCAGATGTCAAAGCAAGCTTCAGCAATAAAATATACAGATTCCCTTTTAAATCTAACTACGATATTTACTTCGTTTAATAAAAATAGGGATTCCGAAGAGCTCATTAAAAATATTCTCAAGCTGGCGATCAATATTACAGGCGCTGAGGGTGGCACCATTTATCTTGTAACCAACCGAAAAACTTTGCTTTTTCGAATTTTTATCAATGAAGTGCTGGGTTTAAAGTCAAAAAATAGCAAATTACATAAGTTATTGAGTACTGAGATTCCACTTTTTGATGAACAGGGTAAGCCTAGAGAGCATCATGTATGTAGCCATGCCTTTCATCAACAGAAAATGGTTCATGTAAAAAATGCCTATGCGTCAACATCATATGATTTTTCAGGGCTAAAAGCTTTTGATAAGACCCACAATTATGTTTCCAAGTCTTTATTAACAGTTCCAATTATTGGCAATGATCAAAAAGTGATTGCGATATTGCAGCTGATAAATGCCCAGGACCCAAAGGATCAAAAGTGCGTACCATTCTCTGGGAAGGTGCAAAAAACTGTTGTGGCTCTAGCTGCTATTTCTGGTCTACAGATTGATAATTTGCAACTTATTGAGAACCTGACCCTGCAGATTGACTGCGCCAATCGCGCTCAGGCTGAAAAAGATCGTCTTTTACGCGACCTTCACGACGGTATAGGCTCACAACTCACTAAAGCGTCCATAGACCTTCAATCTAGGGCCCTATCTCGTAGTGCCCAGCAAAAGATCATCGATAGCGCATTGGATGAAATGCGCCAAATATTTAACAACTATATTCATTTTGATTCCAGCTTAATAAAAATGATTTCATTGGTTGTAGAGCAATATAAGGATTTATTTAAATCCAAGAAAAAATGCTCATTAAGATACAAATACTTAGGTGAAAAATCGGGTAACGAGAATTTTTCAAGAGATCTAGTGGTCAATTTAATGCAAGTCTTACGTGAAATACTGACAAATTGCTTAAAACATTCACCTGCATCCATCATTAATATCGCCCTCATCATCAAAAAGAATCAAATTAATCTAATTGTCATAGAAAATAGATCAATCAATCTAAACCTTTATCTTCCTCAGATTGAAAATGGTGGTCAAGGTCATATCAATATCGAGTACCGTGTTGAAAAGCTCCTAGGTGGCCAGATATCTTATGATTACAAAAACTCTAAGCGCATCACAAAAATAGAAATCAATCGAAATTAAGTTTATCTTAGCGATCCATGAGTACTATTGAATGAAATTCCTCTTGATATCCCAAGGAAGATAATTTAACAAATGTTCATGAGATCATTTTTTTAATACCTTATTGATATAAGTTATTACTCTTGAATAGATAGACTGTAGATTTGTATTTTTTTCGTCCAACTCTTTTAGACTCCCAATATTATTAAAAATAGGAGCCTCTTCAAATTTCGCAACCCAAGAATCTTTAGCTTTTATTAATTCAGTAATGGTGTGGCACGATAAAGTGAAGTGGTGTTTTCCATCAACATCCTGATAGCCAATGTAAGCCAAAACATAAATTCGTTTTGTCTTTCCATAATGCTGTAGGGTTGATAATTCTTCAAATACTTGAGCATTACCAACAGAATCTATTTGAGTAGTGTCTCCTGGCAATAAATAGCTTTTCTTATCATATGAGTACATCTCTGGATAAGAAATGCTAATTGGAAGAGGATGATCCAGCATATAGATGCCAGATGCAATATCAATATTATGGGCAGGCGTTTGTCCATAATTCTGGATTTCTAGTGAAATATGAAAATAATCTTTAGCATTGCTCAAATGAATAGACTGAGTACGTACAGTTAGATAAGCGCGTAATTGCACATAATTAGATCTTTTAAATCCGCTCACCAAATTACTAGATGCTCTCCAGAGCACGGCAAAGAGGATGCTCACCAATAAAAGAGTAATGGCCATGACTATGATCACAGGCCAAAATATCATTTCACTGGATACGGACGGACTACTTTCGGGCTCGATGACACCTACTACATCACTGGATTCTTCATCATCTGGCGATACATCAATTACCCGCATTGACTCATCTGAGTCCAGGCCAGGTTGCTCCTCCTTAATTAATGTGGATTTTGACGGTTTAAAGCCCCCTATTCTTGAATTTGCGGCCTCTAGAGGCAACTCCACTTGTGAGGACTTTACTTGAGAGCTTGAACCTGAGCCGCCAATCAGATTATTCGGATTTCCATCCCCAGGAACTTGCTTAGGGTCTAGCAGCCTAGCATAAAGAGGCAAGGATTGCGTCTTAATTATCCGACTGCCTGCCTCTTCAGTATTAACCTGTGTTGATACATTTTCAGAATGCACAAATCCAGAAGAAAATACAAATAATATTGCCACATAAAATCTTATTCTAAACATTGATGCAATCTCATGGTGACTGAAAAGTATCTGATGATAATGCCTCTTAACTTGCGTCATTAATTTTAAATATTGTATAAATCAATTTTCTTAATAAACGAGATAATTTATTCTTACATGAATTCTAGATCCTAAGATACCCTACGATTAGACGGAGTCGGAAACGATCAACTAGATATCGAATTAGGCATCTAGTTTTTTTAGGAGAACTTTCTTTAGATACCCCTTATTTATGGGGTTGGAATAATTTTGTTAACCCTTATTCTGCATTCATTACATTTAGGAATTTAATAATGCTGATGAATGCCAATCACTCTGATAAAGAAATTGATCTAGCAAGTAATAAAAATATCTTAGTGCTAGGTATCAATAAGGTATATTTTTCACTGCTCTCAATATACTTAAAAAACTATCTCTCTGCTGAATTAGTTTATGCATCCTATGATGAGTTCAGAATACATCCTGAGAAAGAATGTTTTAAAAATGCAGACTTGATTATTTTTGAATTTGATCAAAATGAAACGGATCTAGTCGCTAATCTTATTAGCATGTATAAAAAGAATTTTCTTGTTTTCTTTAAAGAGCGTCATATTGAGGCAATCAATCACTGGATCGAGCTTGGTGTAAAAGGCTTTTTTAATGAAAATCGTAGTCTTGATCATTTATTGGAGGCCGTTGCAACTGTCCAGAGTGGTAAGTACTACATAAGCCACGAAGATTCAGAGATCGTCTTTAAAAATCTAGAAGCGAGAACTACAAAATTTAAACAATCACTTAGTTTGATGACTGCGATCAATACGTTAACAAAAAAAGAGGTTGCAGTGGTTCATGCGATTGCAAGCAATGAGGGTTCATTACTAAAAAATGTATCCGAAAAAATGTTTTTAAGTGACCATACACTCCGCAATCATCTTCAATCAATATACAAAAAACTGAATATCCGGAACCGTATTGATTTGTATATTTTTTACCAAAAAAACGAAGCTATTTTTACTGAAATAATTGCTTCAAATGCTTTATCAAAGTCTGAAAAATTGAGAAATGTGCAGAGTAGATTTAGTTCTGAGCCCAATAGATATTCGGAAAAATTAAGTGCACAATCTTAAGCTGAGCCTCTTTGTAGAAGAGTCCTGATTACCATCTTCCTGAATATTTATCTAATAACATTTCTATAAATTTAATCAATCTATTCAATCTCTTTTATTAACACCTATTTACGAGGTCATAAAGAAGCTTGCCTTTAGCCTCAGATAGAAATGGCTGACAAAGATCAATGTGCACCGATAATTCAGGTGCCCCCACAATCTCAATTTAGCAGAGTATTAGGCATCTTTAAACCTGCAGTTTGGATTGCTCTTGTTTGGGTATTGGGTATCACTGTGTTGTTTATTCCATTTTTATTGGTGGAATATCCCCCTTTGGTGGACTATCCGGTTCACCTATCAAGACAATTTATCTTACAGAACCTTGAATCCATTCCGCAATTACAGGTAAATTATCAGTTGGCATGGGGGATTAAGCCTAACTTGGCAATGGATCTAATAGTTCCGATCTTATCTATTTTTTTACCCCTTACGTTAGCCACCAAAGCATTTGTCATGCTTTCTATCGCATTAATCGTCCTTGGTACCCTGATGTTGAGCAAACAAATTCATGGCCGCATTGGAGTACTCCCGTTTGCATCTCTCCTGTTTGTATACAACATGGCTCTTTATGAAGGCCACATCAATTACTTATTTGCATCTGGGTTAATGTTGGTGAGCTTTGCAGTATGGCTTAAATTAACAGACTATTCCAACCGAGTTCAGACAGCAAGCTTATCCGTACTCTTGATAGCGCTATTCATTTCTCATCTTTTTGCCATGGGATTGTTGTGTCTATGCATTTTTTGCTACGAACTGGCAAAAGCATTTACCTTAAGAAAATTCTCGATCCAGCCATTCCTGAACCTCACTATTGCCTTAGTACCATTGGCACTGTTGTGGTTACTAAAACCTGCTGGACCTCCCTCAGGCGGCTGGGATTACGGATACGACATCACTACCCATATCGTTGCACTTCTGAGTGGCGCCTTTTTCTTTGATGAATCTGACATTCTGACAATGATATGTTTATGCGCTCTATTTATTGTTTTTGCTATTGTTGCATTTCATAAAAATACTCGAGAAGGAGATAAGCCCTTTTTTCTTCTCGTATTCGCGCTGATCATCATTTCGCCCTTTGTTCCAGAAACGATGATGGGTGGCAGTAGATTTGTGATACGAATACCCATACTGATCCCATTTTTGATATTAGCAATTCCCCCCCCTGCAATGATTTCACATCGGATGAGTCAATATTTTCTTGGGACCATTCTGATACTAATCACCTGCAGAACAATGAATATTGCAAATGATTGGCTATCTAAAAATCAGGATTTTTCAGAGTTTATAGCTGCCTCTCAGGTGATTTCAGCGGGCTCTCGTGTGATTCAAGCAAGACAAGAAAGCACTGGAAAAGTAATCTTTGATATGCCTTATCGACATTTAACTGAGCTATTAATTCCAGATAAATACATTTTTGTTCCACATATGGCAAAAATACCTGATCAACAACCCATAGCACCTTCAAAGGAAACCGCATCCATTGATGGAGGAACTGCCTCTCCCATCACACTCAAGCAACTTCAGGATGGTTCAGACCCAGTGATCTCAAAAACGCTTCTAAATACCAAGATGGATGGCTGGCAAAAACCTTATTGGGCGTTTTGGCCTCAGAATTTTGATTATTTAGTCTTTTTACATATGCGTGAACCGCAAGAAAACCCTAGCCCAGATCATCTGAAATTAATTAAAGCGGGCTCTTTTTTTGACATTTATCAAATTCAGGGGCGAAGGCTTGCATTTGATTATTCAACACCGAATAAACAATAAGGTCTCTTTGGCATATTTCATGCTAGCGCCTATAAACCCCTATGAATTTGAAGGCAGTATTATCCCCATCAAATAGCTATCCGCTCTAGGCTTAGAGTGGAGAAAACCAAACAGCATAGTGTTTAGTTGCAAGTTTTTTCCATGGAGTCAACCATTCGTACTTGACGAATGATCACATAATAAAAACTGATCAAAACAAATATCCCAATCTGTATTCCCAATAACTTTCCACTGGACAAACTGAGAATCGGGAGAAAAAAAGTTGCGAGCAATATTTCTCTATCGCCTTTTGACCACCCATAGCTCAAACCAATTCTCACAACCCATATGATTGGAAAAGCTAACCAAACCAAATCGTAATCAAATGCATATGGCGCAGCAAGAAAGGCGCCCGTCATGAGGGCAGCACCTTTTAGCTCCCATGATTTACAACTGCGCCAAACCTTCCAAGTGCTAAACATAACAACAGCAGAAAGTAGAAATTGGACTATGTAGGAAATAGTCGATGAAAATCCCATCAGTTTAGAAAAAGCGTATATCGTAGGCATTTTTACCAAAGGAAAATCAGGCGAATTTACTAAAGCCCCGAGGTGAGACATGCTTGCATAAAATGAGTTGAATATTGAAGGTCCAAATATTGCTAACTCGAGAGAGGCAAGTAAAACAACGGTCAGCACAGCTGCAAGAAATGAAGTCCACGCTCCTGCAGCTATTAATGCAATTGGGAATAGGAGCCCAAATTGTGGTTTGATGGTTAAAAGACCAATTAAAATTCCAGCGATTACTGGTCTTTTTTTTATTGACATCACTGCCCATGCTGCGATCGAAGCCGTTATAAATCCATTTTGGCCTTGTATCATATTGATCCAAATCCCTGGGAAAGCTAATAGACATAAGCAATCAATTAATTTTCTTTCACTAACTCGATACAGTGTGAGTAAATACACCCCTAAAGTTGTCAGCATAAACGCCCAGTATGCTTTTGTGACTGACATAAGACCCAAGGGCATCATCAAAAGAAGTAGCGTTGGGGGGTAGGAAAATACATAGCCGCTATTCCAGCTTGGAAGGGCCGACCCAATCATTTCATTCAGTATTTGTAAATTATATGCATCATTGGCCTGGCCAAAAGTAGCTAATTTTGCTGCAGCCCAAAACATGACGAAGTCAGAAAGAATTGGCTTGCCTGAATAACTAATATAGTTATTGGAAAGAAAAATCCAAATTGCGCCTGAAATTATATAGGCCGTTAAAAGTATTATGGAGTAGCCATAAAGACGATCTCTATTGAGCCAATGTTGATCTCCATTTGAAGTATTCATACTGAGCCCTATTATTTCCAAAAAATCAGTGGAGAAACATTTTTTTACCAATACCTAAACTATTTACGCCATAGTCGTTGCTGCGGCAAAAATATCTGAATTATTGTAAGAACAGCTCGAGGCCACCCCTTAGCAGGATATGCACATCACGCAAATTGAGCTGGATGCAGACTTAATTTCCTTTAAAAAGTAATAGCGCTCTACTTCCCTAGCTTTAATTCACAATTTTGTATCATTATTTTTGATAATTTGACCTGTCTGGTTTTATCGGACCAATTTCATCTAGAAACTCTGGCTCCCGTGGTTAATTCCTCTTGCCATCCCGCCACAAACTCAGATGGGGTTTGATAATCCAAGCTTGAGTGTGGTCTGATTAAATTGTAGTGCTTGCGCCATACTTCAATGACCACCTTAGCATGAGCTCTACTGTGAAACCAGTTCATGGCTAAGCACTCATCTCTAAATTTGCCATTAAAACTCTCATTAGTGCCGTTTTGCCAAGGTTTACCTGGCTCGATATGCAGATTGCGTAATCCTCGCTCTACCGCCCATTCCAACAAGACGGTACTCACAAACTCTGGACCGTTGTCACTGCGAAGAACTTTGGGGCAACCACGCTGCGCAATCACTTCTTCTAAAACCTGAACTACTCGTTTGCCTTTAATTGAGCCCGCCACATCGATGCGCAGACTCTCTTTGGTGAACTCGTCTATCAGGGTTAAGCACTTGAGCTTTTGCCCATTGGCACAAGCATCAAAGACAAAGTCGTAAGCCCAAACTTCATTGGGTCCAGTTGCGACATGCGGTTGTCGATTTTGACTATGGTAACGCTTGCGGGTCCTTTTGGCGGGCACCTGCAGACCCGCTCCAGCCCAAATACGTGCCGCCCGATCGCGACCCAGAACAAGACCATCCCGCCTTAAAAAGATCCGAATCCGTCTGGCGCCATAGCGAGGATATTGCTCGGAATACTGGCGCATGGCAGCTACGACAGGCTGATCTTTAACAGCCATCTTGCACTGGTAATCTAAGCCAGATCTAGCAACACTTAGCAGCGTACAAGCGCGTCTTTGGGAGATACCCCGCCCAACTGCATAGCGGGCCTGCTCCAATCGATCTTGCACGCTCACCACTTTTTTACGGCAATCTCCTTCATCACTTCAATCTCGAGATCGCGCTCTGCCAAGATCTTCTTTAGACGGCCGTTCTCTTGCTCTAACTGTTTTAAGCGTTTGAGCTCATCCGTACCTAGATCGCCAAACTTCTTACGCCAGCTGTAAATCGAGGGTTCGCTGACACCATGACGCTTAGCAACCTCTGCTATTGGTGAACGATCTGCCTCTTGCAATATCCGAACAATCTGTTCGTCTGAAAACCGTGCTCTCTTCATACCTGCTCCTTAGGTTGAAGGAGTCATTATCTCTAAAAGCTTTTGGTCTGAAAATCCCAGGACAGGTCAAATTCATCATTAAATTGCTCAGCAATCGCTCGATACATAGCAATTGCCTCTGCATAATCCTTGCGCGTATAACGCTCAAACGCCTCACTAGTCAGAATGCACAGATCTTGTTCGGCTTGGGTTGCCATTGTTTCTGAATCACCATCACGAATAGCAACCAACTCATAAATCAGCATATCCGCATTACGACCTTTAGTCATAATGAAATCAATAGGCCTCACCCAAAGACGCTCACCAGCCTCCTTGTATAAGGAATGGCTTACACATATACCGGTAGCAAATTCTTGAACTGACCTAATTTTTAGTACCACTCCAAAAGAGAGGATTTTTGATAATCTTCACCCTAAAGGAGTGCTAAATATGGCAAAAGGCCAACGTCTCAAACCCGAACAAATAGTCACCTTATTGCGTCAAATCGATGTTTTAACCACCAATGGCAAAACCCTAGCCCAGGCCTGTAAAGAAGTGGGAACGGTTGAGCAAAGCTACTACCGTTGGCGCAAGATCTACGGCGGCATGAAAGTCGATCAGGCAAAGAAGTATAAAGATCTGGAACTGGAAAATACCCGGCTTAAGAAACTGGTTGCCGATCTCTCCTTGCGAGAAGTCATGCTCAAGGAAGTCATTAAGGGAAACTTCTAAGCCCTACTAGGCGTAAAAATGCAGCGCAGCTGCTCATGGATAAGCATCTTGTCTCTGAGCGGTCTGCCTGTAGTTTGGTAGGGCTCTCCAGAGCAGCGTATCGGTACATGCCGCTCCCTCGAGATGACGAAGGGCCGCTTAGGGCTGAGGTCATCCGTATGGCGAGCACCTATGGCAGGTACGGCTACCGATTTATTGCAGGCATGATGCGCAATAGCGGTTGGGGACAAGCGACTACAGCCAAGGTCGCTCGTATCTGGCGGCAAGAAGGCCTAAAGATCCCACAAAAGCAACCCCCTAGAGGCAGACTCTGGCTCTCCGATGGCAGTTGTATGCGCCTGCGAGCTACCCACCCCAACCATGTGTGGAGTTATGACTTTGTCTTTATTAGAGATGCTTATGGCGGCAAGATCAGGATGCTCACGATGATTGATGAGTTCACCAGGAAATGCTTAACGATCCACTGCGCTAGAAGGATTGGCTCGATCCAAGTGATTGAACAACTGGCGAACGCCATGATCGCCAACGGTATCCCGGAATACATACGCTCGGACAACGGCCCAGAATTTATTGCTAAAGACCTACGCAGTTGGTTATCTGGCATTGGAGTGAAAACCGCTTACATTGAACCAGGGAGCCCCTGGGAGAATGGCTTTTGTGAAAGCTTTAATGGCACCTTCAGAGACAACCTTGTGGATGGTGAAATCTTCTACAGTCTTAAAGAAGCCCAGATCATCGTGGGGGAATGGGTGAAACACTATAACCATGTCAGGCCGCATAGTGCATTAGGTTATAGGCCACCAGCACCTCAAACCCAAGTACCCCAACTATTACAGAATCAACCCATGGTGCTGCAATGATTTACTATGGAAAAACTCTCTTTGGTTGTGGACCTAAATTGACAGCAGTTCATCCCGACACCCCCCGAATCTTCGAAGCAGCAGCATACTTGGTGTTTTTGTTTAATAAATTGGCAATTACGATTTTTAACATACTGTTTCCTTAAAAGAGATTTATATCGGTCTAATAAATTGTATGAAAAACAACTTAATAGGATTCAATTATTAGATGATCCACTGCTTTATGAAACCCTCCGATCGGGGGGTTAAACTCTCAGGTAATAACTGTGTAGAGTAAAAACAGCTCAATATCATTTAAGGGTATTTGAGAAAGCTTGGAGCCTCTTGTAAACAGATATAAGCTCAACAATGGTGGGCCAGCTCTTTACTAGAAATTGAAAAGAAGACAGTACCCTATAGAAAGCCCGAATAATCTGCTGCATCACCCCCAAGGTGATCAGGCCAGCCACGATAGAAGGAGCTAGTAGTACATAAGGAAGAATGACGCCTATCTGCAAATAACTAAATTTGGCAACATCAAAATAGAGGTAGTGAAAGAATAGGCGAAAGTAGTTTGTTTTAACTTCAGAAAATAAACCCTTCATCACGCCGAGCTCACCACGATCGGCACTATCCTCTGCAAGCACCAGCTCTTTTCTAAAGGCAGCCTCTACCCTCTGATTATTGAACTCCAGACCAGGTAATTTAAACCCAATAAGCCCCAAGGCAATAGTCCCAAAAATAGCAAAAAAGATGGTGACAAATACGGGGGCATGATCAACATGACCGAATACAGGGATCTCATTAATGGATCCCGATAGCTCCCAAAGAATGGGAATAAAGGCTATAAGGACCATTATCGACTCTACAAGCTCCGCACCCAAAGACTCCATAATCGTTGCAAAACGCTTGGTATCCTCTTGCACCCTTTGACTAGCACCTTCAATGTGCCGCAACTCCTGCCAATGCTCCATGAAATACATTGTCATTGCTTGGCGCCAACGAAATACCCAATGTTTTGCAAAAAAACTGAGGATGACAGCAATAAAAACAAACTGGCCGGCAAGAATAAAGATATCAAAAAGCAAGTAGTAGTAACTATCAATAGAAATACTATTAGGGGAAGATAGTGCCTTTTGGATAGTGTTGTAAAACTGTCCAAACCATTCATTGATGCGGACATCAATCCTTACCTGCATCCATGAACCAACCAAGATAAAGCAGGCACCACCCCAGGACCAAGCAAGCCAATATTTATTTAGGAAAAATGATTTAAACAATAAATTAAGAGATGGCTATTAACTAACCTATTCCCAAATCAATACATTTGGCAGATTTGGGTTTAGGCCTCTTAATAGCGCATAACCAACACCCGAAAGTCCTCTAAAGAAACCTAGGTTAAATTGTGTGCCGCCAACCCCAATAATATAATGTCCATGCTCCTGACTAGTAGCAACAATTTCTTTTAAACGATTTACTGCAAGCTGTTTCATGGTTTCATTGTTAAGAATGTCGCCAGCCTCTCGCAGAAACTCAATAGCACCTAGGGTCCCACAACATAAAGTATCCATGCTGTTGGGCCAATTACGCTCAGCACAGATAGAGGCGCTTTCAATATCTGCCTTAAGCAAATTCAAGGAGGCGCCCGCTTTCACTTGACCAATACGCGCCAATCCAATACCAGGAGCACCATGACACCATTGGCAAACCATGATTCTTAATGGCTTACCATCTGTATCCCCTCTAAAGTCCGGCCAATTATGTTCCGACTCATCATATTGAGATTGTTCATAGGCAAGGCATTCTTTGGTAGCGTCCGCAAAATCATCTCTTTGCGTCACCTGGTGCAGACTTGAAAGTGCGTAGGCAAATCCAGCGGCACCGTGGGACATTCCATTTAACGGAGAATTACCCATTCCCAATCCGACCCACGTACGAGAGCCCACTTCTCCTATACGAGGTGTATTTAACAAGTGCTCACCACAAAGAACCGCCTTTTCAAGAACGTCAGGAGATTGCGTTTGACGATATAGAGCTAATAAACATAAGATTGCCCCAGCTGAACCTGAGATAACATCCAGGCCCTGGTCGGCATCAATTAATTCTTTCGTATACAGTTTTGAAACTGCAATAGCATCCCCAAGGATTTCATCATCCTCTAATAAAGTGGCGATATTAACCAGAACATAAATGATTGAACCAATACCTGCCGTACCACCTATCCCCAAACTTCTTGCCCAGCGAGCAGATGTAGGTGCATGAATTTGCTCGTGAAGACCATTTAAGATCTTCGTTAAGAGTTTTTTTGATCTTTCATCATGAAACTGATGTTGATAAGCTGCTAAAAATAATGCAATACCGCTCATTCCGTTATAAAGATCATCCCCCAATGGAACCAGTTGAGCCACTTCTGAGTCTTGCATCCAATCCAAACCAAGCCAACTAATGCTCACCGCATCTTGGAATGCGCTCTCTTCAAGCTGCTCTATGATGCGCTCTAATTCATTAATTAAATCTTCATTATTAATTTCATTAATAGACCCTGATTGAAGCGCGCGGTCATAATCATGCCTATTTCTTTTAGGCTCCCGCTCAATAGAAGATGACACAAAACTAGTACTAATCTGAATGATTAAGCTTTGCCAATCAATCTCATCCTTACTTAACGTTTCCCAACGCTGTTGAGCTCTTTGTAAACCTGGTATAGCCGGGGTTACTATGGAATGACCAAAGGTATCAAAGAGAATATGGCCATCACTTGGCGACAAAAAGAAAGGAATATTTAAGTTTAAAAGCGCATCCCTTTCGCTCTTATGCAAGGGCCAGAGTAAATCCGTTTGCTCATCCCAGTCACCAAGTCGCGCTAAAAAATCAGCCTGAACACTCCATTTAATGCCATCATCCATGCTGTGATGATCTTTAAGGCGTTGTAGTAGTACGTAATAAAAGCGTGTTGGTCGGAGCACCTTGCGGACAGGCAAATTACTCAAGCCCTTCCATAGCTTTTGTAGATAAACAGAGTCTTTTTGCGCCAATAGAAAATGCGCATATTCCTCAAAGCCCTTAATGAATTCAGATTTGTAATCTCCGAATTTTGCATAGTTTGAATCAATATGAGGGACATTGGTATTAGTATCAATATTGACTTGATACTGAACCCAGCGCATACCATTGGTATTAATATTTTTCCAGTCAGTGGCTACTGCAGTTCCAGATCTAATATTCAAGCCCCCCAAGTCAAAGATTTTATTTTTATGTGACTTTGTATAAGCTGGCAGCATTCCGACAGTTAAGACAGAATTTTGGATTTTATCTATAGCCTGATTAGTTGCGCCGTAAGCGGGATTTTTGAGTTCAAACTCTGGAAGCGATGCTTGTAATATCGTTTCTAAATCAATCGGGACAGGATGAGAGCCACTTGCAATCATATTTTCATAATGCATATCGCTACTTGCTAGCAAATGAAAAATAATCAACCAAGCGCCCGAGCGCTCATAAAACAGGCGAATTCCATCCTGAGATTGACAAGATTCATGTTGAATAAATTCACACCAACCATAGCCATCACAAGCAATGGTATTGACGACTCTTAGTTGAACAGGTGGGTTAAGCCCATTTAAGTGATTGATGAAGTCAATCCATACAATATCCAAGCCTAAATCTTTCGGCTTGTAGACTATTTTGCTGCCATCATCAAACCCAATGATCCGAACTGAATGCCCTAAATTATGAGGATCTGATAAGTCCCCCTCGATAGTAGAAACTTTGATAGGACTTTTCGAATGGAGCAGCTTACGCTCAATTAACTCCAAATCATTTCCAAGTCGATTGACTATTTCTCCAGTAGTATCAATCCATTGGCGGGTGATGGCTGCGAGTAACCTTAGGAGTACTGGCTTTTCATTAAATATCCGTTCAAGCTCGCCCTCTTGAAGTCGACGAATAAAATCAGTGTAATGATTTGTCTTGATGTCAGCATCTGAAGGTAGCAACTTTCCATCCGGCGACAGCCCTTTCAGGTCCTTAACAAAAAGACTATACAAAAGTGGTGCAAGCAAATCACTCAATTGATGCAAAAGTGCGAAGTTAAAGTCTGACATTGCCTCAGAAGTGAAGCATTCCAGAGCTTTCGGTAATGCTATCTTTTTTAGCTCTACATTAGCGCCCTGCAAAAGAGATAAAAATATCCCCTCAAATGCCACTTGATTTTTGGGATTTAAATCAATTTTGATCGATACTTCTGTTTCTTGAGTCAATAGTTCAAAAACCCATCGAGCATCGTGCATCCAAGGTAATAAGCCAGCTTCTGCATGACTTAACTTAACATTAGAAAATCGCGCTAAAACATCCCTGAACTCAATCTGATCCCTCTCTAAACGCTTAGCGAACAATCCCCAATCACCACTAGCAGAGGATTTGCACCAGGAGGCTAAACGTTCAGACGCCAAATCTGCTTGTGATTTTTCTCCTACAAGGGAATTAAACTGACTTGATAGCACCTCATCAAATGTACAGGCCCTAAGAAGCAGGGAGTGATTTATTGGCATTAATTGGAATTGATATGTGTAAAAAAAGTAAATGCCTTTATGACAATCGAGTAAATACTAGTTCGACAAGTTTTTCACTAGCTTGCTATGCAGTCTCTAGTGATGGCGCAAGCAATCCAATCTTCAGAAATAATTCGCGAGTTGGGGGATGGTCTGAAATACCTGCAAAAGCCATCAAGCGCATTGGGTTCTGAATAAAGTCTTTTTCATGCAGAGCTTGCTTAGCAAATGATTTAGCTACCTGCGGTGCGATCGACTGAATAACATCCTCAGATAAAGTAAGTTTTTGTAAATTTTTAGATGTTATTTGGACTAGCTCATCATAAGACAGCAGCTGAAAATACTGTTCATAATAACCAGCAATAGCCTTCCCTAAAGCTATGCGATCCTCTTCCGAGATGGCGCCCCATATATACTTTAAAAGACGCTGAAAAAATACTTTATGACGTCCTTCGTCGTGTATGTGCTCTCTGTTATAGACAGCTACTGGATTTGCATCGTCAAAATCTTTAGCCATTTCTAACAAATCATCTACAACTGCATTCTCTAAAATACATAGCAAGGTAGTTTCAGCTATTCGTTGTAATTTTTCAGGCACTGCATTTTTGAAATATTCGACGGGAGTTAAACGGGCTTTAGCCTGCTCATTAGAGCTTACTAAAGTGTCTTTTGGTAGTTCAGGCTTTGTTTTCTGAGGAACAACTGGCATAACACCAGTTAATTCCTCGATGTCAGAGAGCAATTCTCTGGCTGCAAATGCGTGATACATCTCATCGGTGCCAATAGCAATCGCAACCTGTTTGATAGAGCTACTGAGCTCTATTCCTAAATCTGTATTGGCCAACTTACCGCATTGATCGGTTACGAAATTTACTTCAAATTGAGTCACTCCATAAAGTATGTTACACAGTGACTGTAAATAAAAGGGCTGCAACTCTGCTTGTGTCAGAGCCTTGACTTCGGGATACTGAAGAAATTGCTTAATAGTGTATGGGAACTCTATGTTCGAAATCATTGCCTTGTCTAAGCGACTTCTTTTACCAGTTCTTACTGTAGACTTTTGCTCCCAATCAAGGAGATATTTTTTAGAGAAAGAATCTAAATCGGAAAGAGTTTGCATGAGCGTTTAATCTTAAATCTTTGAAGGGGTCTATAAGTTTGATTGACTAAATCTAACTTATAGACGGTAAGGCAAAGCTACTAAATAAATAAAAAATACTTTAGCACCAGCAACTACCAGTACATTCTGTTGCCATTGACCAGCCTGTTTTAGTCCCTGTGATCTCCAAGAAATCATCGGTCACATCATTCGTTTTAATTTCATCTAACTCGATCATTAGTTCTTGCATTTTATTACTCCAATAGTTAAAAGATAGGCCGCCTCATGACGGCCTATTTGGTAGAACTTGAAATTAGCAGCAGCCAGATCCACCATACATCTGGTTAGTAACACTATATTGAGTCTTGCTCTTAGTCACAATTTCCTCGAGCTTGTCATCGTTGATATTAAGTGTCTCAACTTCTTCTAGTTCAATCATCTGTACTTGCATGTTATTTCTCCAATTATTAAGAAAGTTAAAAAAGTTGTGAAAAAAAACGCTTCCACTACTTTATTATTTGCTAAGTAATTGTTAGATGAAACCCTCTGATAGGAGGGGGCTACCCTTTGCAAATGCAGTAAAAAACTACTCCGAAGAGTGGCTGGTAAAACAATCAACTTGCGCAATCTGAAATAGAATAGCCATAGCCTGCATCAGCTGTAATACCTAAAGCCTCTAAATTACTATCGCTTACTTCAACTATTTGCACCTCTTCTAATTCAATCATTTGTACTGGCATTTTTTCTCCAATTATTAGGAAAGTTAAAAAGTTGTGACAAATCGCCATCACGGATTCATTATTTGCCAAGTAATTATTAGGTGAAACCCTCCGATAGGAGGGTTCGTGATCGCCAATAATCCTATCTCTAATTGAATTATCTGGAACTACATGGAGATTCACAAATCAATAGGAAGTTCAGGAATTTATGAATAGGTATCTTGTGCCTTATTGATTTGTTAATAATTTCATAAAGGTATCCCTACGATCGTAGGGATAATTTTGCGGACCAATACACCAATAGATAAAAAATAAGGCGTCTAAGCGACCTTTTGGGTGGGACTTGCTATTGGCAACCTTCAACGTACTCATCAGCTGTAGAGCCATATTGAGCCTTACTCTTGGTCACAATTTCCGCAAGCTTGTCATCATCAATACTCAGTGTCTGAACTTCTTCTAATTCAATCATTTGTACTGGCATTTTTTCTCCAATTATTAAGCGAGTTAAAGGTTGTGACAAATCGCGATCACGGATTCATTATTTATAAATAATTTCTTATGAGGAACCCTCCGATCGGAGGGGTAAATCTGATTTACTAAAGAATTTCCAAGAGTAAACTTATTTATATTATTGTTTTAGGTTCAGATTTCTTATTCTTCAGATGTAAGGCTTGAATAATCCCGAATTCAAATCACTTTTTTTTACAAGTTGTTCATTACCAATGATTAATTAGATTTAGACTCATGAAGTCCATTGCGATTACTAATCTGAAGGGTGGCTGCGCCAAAACGACTACCACCATTAACTTGGCCGCCTGTCTAGCAGAGCTGGGTAAACGCGTTCTTCTGATTGACCTTGACCCACAAGGAAATGCATCGCAGTGGATTGGGCAAGAAAATCAGTGTGCTGACAACTCCATGGGACTGCTCACTAGCAAATCACCAATAACAACTTTGATTCAGCCAACGATGGTGAATAACGTTGGTTTAATCTATGCCAGCCCTGAATTATCAAATCTGGAAAAAGCCTTAGCAGGTGAATTTGCAACTGAGACCATTCTCAAGCGTCGCTTGGGTCAAGCAGACTTAAGTAACTGGGACTATGTATTGCTCGATACCCCTCCAACCCTTGGCCTAGTAACAGTAAATGCATTAACGGCGGCAGATCAATTAATTGTGCCTGTCTCCACCCATGTGTTATCACTTGCGGGTGTTGCTCAGCTAATGGCTGTCATCGAAAAAATAAAGGACGCCTTCAATCCTTCATTATCGATTCTGGGAATCTTACCCTCACGAGTGGATTTACGGACTAGGCACTCAGGAGAGGTCTTGGAATCTCTGCGGGAACACTTTGGAGACAAAGTCTTTGGATCATTTATCCGAGAAAACGTCAAATTAGCTGAGGCACCTTCTTACAAAAAGCCGATCACCACTTATGACAACAGTGGTGGAGCAGCGCAGGACTTTAGAGCGCTTACCCGTGAACTCATGCCGCAATTAGGATAAGTCAAAATAATGCCAAGACCTAAAAAAACAATCAAGTTCAACCCATTGGATGAGATCCCTAGTCAGACTACTAAGCCGACGGTAGTTACTGGGGGTTTGAATCAATCTGATGAAGAAAAATTACATAGTGAGTTTACTGATAGTCCATTAGATGAAACAGTAAGACAAATAGTCTCCTATCAACTAGATGGCGAAGATCAAAGAGGCAATGCTGATCTGCTATTTAATGGCATGCATTATGGCTTTGAGCTCCCCCAGGCTGGATTTATTTCCATCCCCAGCAAAGAACTCAAGATTCAGCTCAAGCGCCCTTTCCCGATGCCGCAAGCATTAGGCGGCTTTATTACCGGAGGCCCACTTGGCTTTCTATTTAGCTTTTTGATGGGCGAACCAAAACCAAAAAAATACTTTTTTTCTTTAAAGAGCAATCAAGGTGGCGTTATTTTCATTAGCCTAGATCGCTTAGCAGTCGATAGCATCATGCAAGTTAGTTAGTCTTTTTAAAATTGATAAGGAGAGTATTTCATGGCCAAGAATGACCAAAAAACAGCAGAAGAAGTATTGAACGATGAAATTCACACCCAAGCAGATGGGAATCAAAATATAGATTTTCGCCATCAGCTAGCTCACCAGTCCGTTAAAAATTGGGCACAGTGGGCAACAGTAGCTGGCTTTATTCCAGTTCCGCTTGTAGACACTGCCGCTATCACTGGTTTGCAAATCAAAATGATTAGTGATTTATGTAAGATTTATAAAGTTGAATTCAAGAAAGAGCTGGTTGCCTCCATTATTACTTCATTAGCAGGCGCCAGTATTGCCACTATGTTTTCTACTACTCTAGGCTCAACTTTTGCACGCTATATCCCTGTAGTGGGAACTACTATTTCTGCAATTACTCAACCTGCCCTGTCCTACGCAAGTACCTATGCAATTGGCGTTACCTTTGTTAAGCATTTCGAAAATAAAGGCTCACTTATTGATTTTGATGTGACAAGTACTAAAGGCTTTTTCAATGAACAAATAGCAAAAGCCAAAAAGATCTTTCAAAAAAAGAATACGGGATCTGAAGAAGCAGTTGTGGTTGACGCGGTTGTAGTTGACGCAGCCTGAACTGAGTAACTTTCTACTCGATTATTAAACTCAGCATTACCCGCCCTAGGGCGGGATTTTTAACTTTGAGACAGTGATCATCAAACCATTTCGTAGTAGTTTGCTTGAAATCATTCAAAGCGAAAGTCGCATTGAACTTCGGCGCATGTGTCTATTTTCTGCATTAGTGGGGCTTTCTGGCGCACTCATTATTGCCGTTTTAAACCAGGCCGCAGGTCATATCATTGAAAATGAAAGTTCTACTTTCGAATTTTTTGCTTTTGTATTTTGTCTAGCTTTTTATCTCTATTTCTATCAAGTCAATAATCGAGAAAGTGTCCAATCAACTCAAGGACTGATTTATCGATTTCGTTTAAACATTATTCAACTAGTTCTTAAATCTGATCTAAGTGTTTTCAAAGTCATAAGTAAAAACGAGATCCAAATGCGGATTACTAGAGATACTCAAATGGTTTCTCAGGCTATTGTGACTATCGTGACAATTGGGCAATCCACAGCCATTGTCTTTTTTGCGCTCATATATCTAGCCACTCTCTCTTGGATAGCAAGCATTTTGATGTTGGGGTTCTTGCTAGTCACCCTATCGATATTCTTGCAAGTGGAGAAGAAGGCTACTGCAGAACTAAAAGCATCTTATATAGAGGATTCAAAGACATTTGAATTTGTAGCAGAGTTTTTATCCGGATTTCAAGAAATTAAAATGAGCTCAAAAAGAGCCAAGGGCTTTATCGAAGACCTTGTGTCATCCGCAAAAAAATCTAGAGAAACTCGGGAAGTGTCCTTAATCACACTAGGAAAAACTTTTAGCCTTCTCCAGATCATCCTATATATTGCTGTCGGGATGCTTATTTTTGTCGTACCGGTGCTATCAGACTCCTTCTCGGATGTTGTCCTAAAGGTAGCAACCACTAGTCTATTTATGGTTGGCTCGTTTCAGTCAGTCTTTACTTCGCTACCCATGATTGTTCAGGCTGAAGCCTCAGCCAAGCAATTGCTTAGTCTCAAAGACACCTTAGAACAAACCCACAATCAAGCAAACTCTAAGAATGTCGAAGATCAGTATGTGAATGCTAAGCGCTTGACATTGCATGGCATTACCTATCAACACCAATCACTCGAAGAAAAACGTCATTTTGATCTGGGGCCTATAACAACTACTTTTGAGGCAGGGAAAGTCTACTTTATTCGCGGTCAAAACGGCTCAGGAAAAACGACCTTAATTCGGGTATTACTGGGTCTATATGCCCCCACCAAAGGATTCATCACAGTCGATGATCAATTGGTAAATCAGCCATCCTCAAGCGCCTATCGAGATCTATTTGCAGTTGTATTTAGCGATTTCTTTCTCTTCAAGAAGCTCTATGGAATTAGCCAAGAGAGTTTAGCGGAAGGTCAATCCTTAATTGAAATGTTCCAGCTTGAAGACAAAGTATCCATACTCGACAACCAATTCGATACCATTCACCTATCCACCGGCCAGCGAAAGCGATTGGGCTTACTTGAGGCTCTACTAGAGGATAAGCAATTTGTCGTCCTGGATGAATGGGCAGCTGATCAAGACCCCGAGTTCAGAAAATATTTTTACCAGGTTCTGATCCCTTATATCAAGGCGCTTGGTAAAACGCTGATTGCAATTAGTCACGACGATCGATATTTTGATGTGGCTGACGAAATTATTACCATTGACCAGGGTCAGTTAATCTAGGTTTTTAAGATATGAATAAAATTATGAACAATGCCTTACCTCATTTCCGTGCCTGGGTTCGAAAACATACACTGAAATTCATTCTGATTTGCTTTTTCTTTTTGACAACGGCAATTGTCTTATGGCCGAAAATCCATGTCATCATCCCCGTTGGCAATGTTGGCATCCTATTTAGGCCAATCTGGGGTGGCACTGATTTATATACAGTCTTGGGGGAAGGTATTCGTCTGAAGACTCCATGGGATAGCGTCACTCAGTATGACACCACGATTCAGCAAAAAGTGGTTACTGTTGATATCTTAACCAAAGACTTACTCAAATCCAAATTAACAGTTTCATATCAGTTTAAGGTGTATGAAGAAAACATTCCCATGTTGCATAAGTACGTTGGATCAAGCTATGTTTCTAAATTCGTAGAGCCAAGCATCATTGCCTCAGTCAGAGATTCCATTGGCAAGTTATCGTCCACTGATGCTTTTACTCTAGACATTGCTGCAGTTCAGAGTGCCATCCGCCAAGGGTCAGATTTATCGATCATTAATTCAATCTATCCACCTGGTATTAATGATGTTCGCCTAGTTAGGATAGTGGGTATTGAATTTCAAGACTTCAGCTTCCCTAAAGAAGTTGAAGATGCCATTTCCAAAAAAATGGTCGAGTCAGCCAAAGCAGCGAGCTATCCATATATCTTGGATGCAGAGCGTGGAGAAGCCACTCGCAAAGAAATCGAGGCTGAAGGTATCCGCAAGTTTCAAGACATCATTAGGCCTGGCTTAAGTGATAACTATTTGCGTTGGCGCGGTATTGAAGCGACCCAAAAACTCGCAGAATCAAGTAACTCAAAGATGGTTTTGTTTGGACAAGGTCCTACAGGACTTCCACTCATTATGGGTGATATGGATAAGACACCAATTACTAATAACAAAACAGGTAAGTAAATCTATTCCGGCTTTACTTACTGAGTTCGTACGTAAAAGTTGCCCATATTATCTAGTACATATTCCGCCTCGTCTAACGACACCCTGCTGCGAATGCTGATTTGCTTATCCAAAACCTGAGTCGAGAAAGTCCAGCCGGAAGGCAATTCTAGCGATGGAGCGAGATTCATCAGCCCATCTAAAGTAAGAGAGGAATTGATCAAGTTACTAAAAGTAGTCATAGTGTAAGTTTTGCCATCAGGGCCATTCAACTGATACACCCGAAGCCCTGGGTTATATACAAAATGGACAACTCCAGTGACTTTTATAGGTGTAAAAGTTAGACCAACAAAGCCTTTGCGATATCTTGGATCAGTAAGGTAGCGATAGAAATAAGCAAAGTAGCTCACAGTAAGTTCGCCAGTTTTTCTGAACTTCAATCTACCAATTTCAATATAAGGCTCATTCAAGGGGGTTAAATCTTTACTCATTACAGGAATATGGACCCCAGATTTAACGATTTCAGCTGGTTTCATGAAGGTTTGCAGCTGAACAGAAATTGACACCGCCGTAAGTTTTTCGTATTCAGAGTCCCTACAATCAGCCCTAAGATCAGTTGAAAAAATAGAAAGTTTGATACCGGTGAGCTTTTTTTCAATCACGTTAAAAATGCAAAAAGAGCGTTCGAAACCCAAGTCCGACTTTTCACTGACAGATTTTTCGATAGCGAGACTGCTGCTTGGCGCATTTTGCGAGTTTGCCGAGATAGAAAACCCTAAAAAGACAAGGAAAATAATCTTATCTAGTGAGGGCTTCAGCATATATTTTGTGAACATAAGAATTAATAATAGCTTCGTAATTAAGGATAAATATTAACTCATTATGACCTTAGAAAAACCTTGAAATATTCATCAAATTGTCCAAAAGATGGGTGTTCAATTCGCGATTCTTATAGTAGAGTAATTTTGCTTTATGGGGCTTAATTTTTTGATGCCTGCGATATATGTTTGTCTATAGTAATTCCCATTATTTTAGTAATTTTTTAACGAGGCCAGATGATGATTTTTTTTATAATTCTTAAAACATTAATTATTGGAGCAATCATTGGTGGCTGTCTTTATGCATTCGCAAGTAAAGAGAGTATGCCGAATCAGCTGATGACAAACACTGGAACGATAGATGCTCAAAACGGAACTGCGCAGAGTATTCCATCTACTGGTAATCCATTTGTAGTCGCTCTTCGGTTTATCCGCAATTTAATTTATTTAATTCTCATCATCCTGATTCCACTCATTATCTTTCGCTTCATTGTCTAAATATAAATAAAGTGTCCAATATATTAAGGATTCATACATGGTATTTTTAATTAAATTTCTGCTCTTATTCGCCCTTGTAGGAGCTGCGCTTGGCTATCTACTCAATGGCAGAACCTCAGACTCAGCAAAACAAGGGGCTGCGGGAGGCGTTCTTTTGGCGACTCTCGGCTTATTTCAACTCCTATGCTTTGGCGCCCTAGCTATTGCTGGGATTTGGTTGATCACCAGAATTTTTTAAATTCTTTCTCCATAACTACATACCATAAAAAATACAATGCCTACTCAATTAATCGAACTAGAAGAAGTTAATCCAAGCACGATCAGCGATGATCAACTAGAGAGTTACTCACAAAATAGTGCAATAGTGACGCAGTGGACATGTGGAAATATGACAATTTGCGGCTGCTACTGATTCACTAGGGAACTCCTCAAATGATTCGATCTAAGACTCTCGTACCCCTTAAAGGATTGCTGCTATCTGCAATTCTGACTGGCTGCGCTTCCGTTTCGCCAGATTTTTCGGATATGTCTCAGTCTTATCAAAAGTCGATTGAAAAATATCAAAACAATAACTTTTTACTAAATATTGTTCGCAGCTCAAAAGAGATGCCTTTGAGTTTTATTGATATACCCAGCGTCATAGGCACGGGTAATATCACTGAAACTGCTGGATTATCAGGACTCTTTTATTCCGCGTCTGCAGGTAGCGGACTCTCTGGACTATTTACAGTGGCAGGCAGCAACGTCGCAGCCTCATACATCAATCCATCGCTAGGTCTTAGCCTGGGAAGATCTTTTAACTTTACTCAGTCCTCTTTGGCTAATGCACAATTTCAAAAAGAATTTTTGAGCATCATCCCTATCGAAACGATTAATTTTTTTGCAAGACACCACATCCCGCCTGAACTCATTTTCTCACTCACCATTGATAGCATTGAGGTTTCAAAGCCAGATGGCACAACGAAGGAATATTTTAATAATCCAACAAGCACAAATTTTGCTGAATTCCAAGCTCTGATTAGGCATCTCATTCAATACGGCTTAACTACAGAGATTGTTAAAACAGAAAACGCTGTAGGACCACCCTTAGATGTAAAAAAAATGGGCCCCACTTTGCCGCAAACTATTTTGCAATATGTAGGTTCAAAAAATTCCAATAAGCTAGACTTTAAGCCGGCAGCAGAAAAAAATCCTGATCTATACCAATTTACCCAAGAAGTCACTACAGCCCGCTTATGCTTTGCGGCTTATAAAAACATTCAGGCCGTTAGAAGTGAGTTTGGTGAAAGCATGCTCTGTCAAAATCCGCTCGGAACTACCAAGCAAAAAGTAGAGCGCTTAGGAATTACAGGCACCCTATCACCCAATAAAGACAAAACCTCACTTGCAATCAGAATACGATCCAATAGGGATGTTTATCACTTCCTAGGTGAAGTTTTGATTGCTCAAATACAAACTATGCCACGGATGACGTACTTAGAACCAACAGCTATTTCTATTCAACAGAAAAAAAGCCTAAATGAAGAACAAGTTCCTTTACTGGTGATCAATAAAAACCCCCCTACTGGTACTAAATCGATTGCCACGATTAGCTATGATGGCGATACCTATAGTATTCCTGCGGAAAATAATGGCTATAGCGCCTTAGTGATTGATGTGCTCTCTCAGTTCTTAAACCTGAATAAGATCCCAGGATCTATACCCGCCTCACCTGCAGTCTTGGTTCAATAAACAATGTCCAGTAACGAGATCTAGTCAGTCAATCTATCTGCCTTATGGAGTGCATGAACCCAATTTGCATAGGAAAGCATTGCAAAACCTGCTCGCCCTGTACCATTATTCATGCCGTCAAATAGTGTTTGCATCTTAAAGTTCTCAAAAACCGGCAAGGCAGTAATCTGCCAAGCAGTATCTACAATCTCAGTAATTTGATCAGAGCTAGACAGAAGACCATCCCACCATAAGGGGCCAAAGTTTGCCTTATAGGCATAGTTGCTTAGTTCTGGCGGAATAACCCTTGAGAAAAACTTTCTAGCCCACCATTTTTGAATATCCTGTGTTTGACCATTCCGAAGGGATAGCAATACCTGCTTAACAGGCGATAAAGCAGCAATGTCAATATAGGCTGAACCCTGGGGGGAAAAGACATAATCATGGAGCCAATTGTCCTGTAAATTTGGCCACCGAATATCATTTGCATTATTGTTCACTGCCTCAACTAGCATAGAGTCAAAAGCGACTCCCTGAAAAATATATTTGACATCATGCTCTTTCAGCATCTTGACCGTATTAGCGCCAATATTGTGATGCAAAGACGTATAGCTAGGCAAGAAATGCGCGGGCGTTTCTAGTAGGTCGGTAAATTGTAATGAAAAAGATTTACTGAGAATCACATTCTTAAATTTTTTAGCGATGGTTTCTTGAATGTGCTTTTCGGTACGAAATTTAAAGAGTGAACTGACCTAATTTTTAGTACCACTCCAAAAGAGAGGATTTTTGATAATCTTCACCCTAAAGGAGTGCTAAATATGGCAAAAGGCCAACGTCTCAAACCCGAACAAATAGTCACCTTATTGCGTCAAATCGATGTTTTAACCACCAATGGCAAAACCCTAGCCCAGGCCTGTAAAGAAGTGGGAACGGTTGAGCAAAGCTACTACCGTTGGCGCAAGATCTACGGCGGCATGAAAGTCGATCAGGCAAAGAAGTATAAAGATCTGGAACTGGAAAATACCCGGCTTAAGAAACTGGTTGCCGATCTCTCCTTGCGAGAAGTCATGCTCAAGGAAGTCATTAAGGGAAACTTCTAAGCCCTACTAGGCGTAAAAATGCAGCGCAGCTGCTCATGGATAAGCATCTTGTCTCTGAGCGGTCTGCCTGTAGTTTGGTAGGGCTCTCCAGAGCAGCGTATCGGTACATGCCGCTCCCTCGAGATGACGAAGGGCCGCTTAGGGCTGAGGTCATCCGTATGGCGAGCACCTATGGCAGGTACGGCTACCGATTTATTGCAGGCATGATGCGCAATAGCGGTTGGGGACAAGCGACTACAGCCAAGGTCGCTCGTATCTGGCGGCAAGAAGGCCTAAAGATCCCACAAAAGCAACCCCCTAGAGGCAGACTCTGGCTCTCCGATGGCAGTTGTATGCGCCTGCGAGCTACCCACCCCAACCATGTGTGGAGTTATGACTTTGTCTTTATTAGAGATGCTTATGGCGGCAAGATCAGGATGCTCACGATGATTGATGAGTTCACCAGGAAATGCTTAACGATCCACTGCGCTAGAAGGATTGGCTCGATCCAAGTGATTGAACAACTGGCGAACGCCATGATCGCCAACGGTATCCCGGAATACATACGCTCGGACAACGGCCCAGAATTTATTGCTAAAGACCTACGCAGTTGGTTATCTGGCATTGGAGTGAAAACCGCTTACATTGAACCAGGGAGCCCCTGGGAGAATGGCTTTTGTGAAAGCTTTAATGGCACCTTCAGAGACAACCTTGTGGATGGTGAAATCTTCTACAGTCTTAAAGAAGCCCAGATCATCGTGGGGGAATGGGTGAAACACTATAACCATGTCAGGCCGCATAGTGCATTAGGTTATAGGCCACCAGCACCTCAAACCCAAGTACCCCAACTATTACAGAATCAACCCATGGTGCTGCAATGATTTACTATGGAAAAACTCTCTTTGGTTGTGGACCTAAATTGATAGCAGTTCACTGAGTGACTAATCTCAAATAAGTGACTTACCCGCTTAAGACCACCTGACTTTAGAAACTCTTTAACTACCTTTAGCTTGAACTGCTTGCTGTACTTGCTCATAAAACAAAACCCCCTTGGTTGGACATAACGTCCAACTTTTGGGGGTCAGTTCATTCGGGTGGCTTTTACTTTTGACTCTCAATCAGAGCAATTATGGAGCAACCCACTGCTTCTGCAAGACCCGTCGAACCATTGGTTCAAAGGTTGAGAGAGGCTCACTTTTGTAGTTGGCATCAAATGAGACTTCATCAAACTTAGCACAAAACTCTACTGTTTGCGCATACGCAGGGTCAGATTTATATTGATCACGCGCATTGGGATCTACACCTATCTTATCCCCATAAAAATAGGTTTGAAATAATCCATGTTGTAGCAGCATCCAATAATTGTTTCTGGAAATAAAAGGATGCAAGATTGATGCAATCACCTCACCATGATTAAAGGGCCCCAAAGGTTCTGCAATATCGTGAAATAGAGCAACTACTACATATTCCTCATCCTTACCATCACGCAAAGCTCTAGTAGCCGTCTGAAGGCAATGCTCTTTACGAGTAATGTTGTAAGCCGTATCCTTAGATAGGTTTTCTAAAAGAGCAAAGAGTTGATCAGGTAAAGCTTCTAAGGTGCGCTCATGAACCGCTTTCATTACCGCAAAATCATCTGCAGTACCTAGGTCCATTCTTGTGAAGTGCATTTTTTCCATCTGAAATCTTTCAAAAAATCGACTTAATAATTTATATTTTCTTAATGTACATAGCCTTACTTAGGCCATTATCGTTAGATGTATTCGTTTTATCAAGTTATCTGCAAACACTCTACTAACTTGCTGTTTGTAAAGCCTTGGATACTTCATCAAGATTCCGTCCTAACTATTGTTTAGACCAGTTAGGAGATCTTAAATAAGATTTCGGTTGAATAAATTGAAGCCCCTGAATGCTACTTTCAAAAGATTTAGGTAGCAGGCTCGGTATAGTACTTTTCTCTTTAATCCTGAGCTGCTGAGCATTTTGAACCGCCACAGAATTTTCAGATGAAGTAACGCTATATATAGGGTTCGATTGAAGATAAATGAGCATTAAATTATTTCGAAATGCCTCGAACTGAAGTGAGCCCGGATTTTGAATAGCAGCTTGATTGGGTAATGGATGCATCACAAACGCAGCAGGTAAAGGTAATTTTGGAGTCTGCGCCCAAGCAAATGAAGCATATATAGCGAGATAAAGGCCTAAAAGGAAAATTTTCATAATGTAGGCACTGAATAGTTAGCACTTTGACGCCATAAATTCACTAGCGCCTTTAGGTGATTCGCTTGTGCATCCAATAAGGCACCCTCCTTATCCCGCTTATCCATGATTGCTAGGATAGGACTTTTATTTGGATATTTGATAGCGGCCTCATGCTCCTTTTGTGCTTCCACAAGCATATCGCGCGCAACACTGTATTGCATAAATGCCTGCAATACCTGAATCCGAATTTGTACCTTGAGATCACGTAGTTGCATCTCATATTGGAGCTTTTGATTTGCTGTACTGACCAGATCCGCTGACTGAAAGTAATTATTGATAGGGATGGGGATTGTGATGCCCAGTGAGATCGAATTCTGAGCGGTATATGTAGTCCCCGAATTCACTAAAGTAATATCACGAGGTGATGCAGGTATTGTGTATGAAACACCATTAGTGTATTGATACTGCGGAGTTCTGGTCTGAGCAATGTAGGGATAGACATTCACATTACGATTCTTTAATGCGAGAGTCACATTTTTATCTGCTACGTCTATAGCAGACTGAAGACTCAAAACCTCTATGCGCTGCTCCTGACCTCGCACGATTAATTCTTCAACATTGTATTCTTGTGCTGGAAAATTTAAGCCTCCTCTTGGATAAGGTAAATCCTGGAGTGCATCGCCAGAGTAATTGAGTAAATTTAATGCAGAGAAAGACAAGTCTTTTTCAGTTAAATTTTTATATGTAGTCAGAAAGCGTTCAGAATCTGCAGTTTTTGTAGTAGCTTGTAAGGGCTTAATTTTGGCTAATGCCTCGTTATAAGACTTCAGCATAAGACCGAGTCGGAGCGTATCAATATAAGTATTCAGTGCTTGTAGCTCAACACTGGTTCTAATTTTCTCTAATTGAACAGCGCTTGCCTCGGTTTGAGCTTGAGCTAATTTTTCTCTCGCGTCACGCTTGCCCCAGCCTTCAATCGTAAAAGAAAGTCCGTAGGTACTTGATTCAGGAGTAGTGTAAGGGCTATAAGGTGCTTGGTTCTGGTATGCGCCTCGGTTATAGCTCACACTAGGAGAAAATTGATACAAACTTTGCGCCTCTTTGTTCGCTATAGCCGTTTGAACATCAAGTGAAGCGCCATTGATGTAAGCATTACTTTGTCTTACCAACTCAAGGTAGGGACCCAAGGCGATTGGGCTGTACTTTAGCTCTACCGCCTCAGTGAGGCCGCTTAATATGAGCGCAATAATCCCAATGAATACAGGGTTGTATCTAGTTTTTCGTACAAGAGGTCGACAGCAAATGAAATCAGCCACTAGATAAGCGCCATTGCGGAACTAGTTTGGTGTCTTGAGTTGACTAATTGGGTGGAGGCACCACTATGACGACATTATTGGTATTGCCAGTGTCAATATTGACTGTATTACCGCTTTTATTGCCATTCCCGCTGTTCTTAGCGTTAGCAGAAACAGAGCCACTCTGCAGATTGGTGTTACCACTTTTTGAGGTATCTCCGCTTTTGCTGCTAGTGCTCACTTGCGTATTATTTCCGCTCTTATTGCTAGTACTTATATAGTTTGGACTGTTGGTATTGGAGATAAAAGCATTGGGGGTGCTTCCAGCTGAACCAGGAGCAGGCCCAAAAGCGCTTTTTGGGGCACCCATACTAGCGGGGCCTGATTCACGGGCTTGAGAAAATACTAACAATGGAGTAAGGGCAACAAGCGCAATAAAGGATTTGATCTTCATGTAGCATCTTTTATGATTTTATTAATCTGAATTTAAAAGTAAATTGATTTACCCCTTTGATTGTTGATTACTTTGCCGCCATATGAAACCCCCCGATCGGAGGGATAGTTTTTAAATGCTTATGTGGGAATGACAGCTGTGCTTACAGATAAATAGATAGAAGTTATTCTTTAGCTTTGAGCGAAACAGGAGCATCTGGCGCCAAAACAATGTAGGCTCGTTGTCATGAATAAGGGCCGAGTAATCTCCATATATGCCCTGAACCAGCTAATTCTTCAGCTAGTAAAATTTCACCTAGATTAATGATAAGGGGCCATTATTACGAATTATAAAATCCATGCACCAGTTAATGTGACAACTAGCTGACTAACGGGATTGTTATGCCAATCATATTGGCCTCCCGAGGGAATTTCTTGCAACGCCGCTGTTTGAGCCAAGAACTTCGATGGCAAAGCATCCCCGCGATCGTTTGTTAAGTTAAGGTCAATAACACCCTCTTCAAAATAAGAATTACTGATTCAATTGGCATCAGTGGCGACACATCCGATAAAGACTATATTTGGGCGGTAGCTAGAGTAAAGGCTTCTGGCTCAATATCGGATGCCGACGATCAAGCCAGAAATTAACAACGGGCCCTAATCTATCAATCTATCTGCCTTGTGAAGGGCGTGAATCCAATTGGCATATCCAAGTAAAGCGTACCCTACACGACCAGAGCCATTATTCATGCCATCAAATATCGATTGCATTTTAAAGTTCTCAAAAATAGGTAAGGCAGTAATCTCCCAAGCAGTATCTACAATCTTAGTAATTTGTTCAGAGCTTGATAGAAGGCCATCCCACCATACTGGGCCATAGTTTGCTTTGTAAGCGTAGTTACTCAGCTCTGGGGGAATAACCCTAGCAAAAAACTTTCTAGCCCACCATTTTTGGTTATCCTGAGCTTGACCATTCCGAAGCGATATAAGCATCCTCTTGATTGGAGTTAATGCAGCGACGTCAACATAGGCCGAACCTTGCGGAGCAAATACATAATCATGCATCCAGTCATCTTGCAAATTAGGGAAGCGTATATCGTTGGCATTATTATCAACAGATGCAGTGAGCATCATATCAAAAGCGGTGCCTTGAAAGACATATTTAATATCATGCTCTTTGAGTGATTGAAGCGTATTAGCAGCAATACTATGATGTAGAGAAGCATAGCAAGGCAAAAAGTGTGGGGGTGTTTCTATCAAATTAGTAAATTGCATTGAAAAAGAATTGCTTAAAATGACATGTTTAAATCTATTAGAAATTATTTCTTGAATATGCTTTTCGGTACGAAATTTGTAGAGCTCGCTAATCGTTCCGATCAGGACAGGCTCATAACCAAGCATTACCAAAATTCCGATGATGATGGAGGAATCCAAGCCACCGCTAACCTCTACGGCAATCTTTCCTTTAGTACTTTTTAGTAGGCGCCTAGAATTTTTCAAGCATGATTCAAAAGTAAGGCCTTTAGAGAGATTAATATTCTTTTTTATCTTTCTAAAAAATCCATCTTCAAATGCCCACTTTGTCCTTGCGGGGATAGGGTAAATATCAGGCAAAACTGGCTGGTACTCATTTAGATGAATGGGTAAGCAAATTTCATTTTGCGTATGAGCATCAAAAGATTGTGTTGTAAATAGGCTTTTAGAAATCTTTTGGGTTTGATCAACAAAGCATTGGTCTTTTAAAGAAAAATAGTCTGTAGTGTATTTGGGGTTATCAATAATCAATTTAACTACCCTCCTTAATAAGCATATGCAGCAATAGGCAGGAAATTTATCCAGTTTCGATCCCAAGGATCAGGCTGGTAATCTTTTTCAATAATCCAAGCATGAAGATTGGTTTGGGGTAAATCAGCACCAATCAATAAAACGCCAGATTTTTTAAACTCAATAGAACTTTTAGCAACCGCTAAGGTTCTATTAAGGCAACCCCGCCGATCACTTAAAGTAGAGCGATTTTGCTGTGCTAGCGCATGAAAAGCCTGCAACGAATTTTTAAACAGGGGCTGATAGATGCCTGCATACTGATTAACAAGCCAGTAGTTTATTTGTCTCAAAAAAACAATGCGCTCATAGAACTTATCAAGCGCCTGTAATTGTTTTTCATCCAGCGCGTAAGACTGCACAAAATCAGGCGGTTGCAAACTATATGGAAATTGGCAGTACCGTAAAGCATCTAATACTTTATTAGGCAAAGAATCAGATTGAAATTTACCTAAATCATTAGGGCTGATCTGATGCAAATTACCTGTAAGTGGATGTAAGTACCAGCCGCTATTACGATGCTCTTTAGCAAGAGAATAATAGTTCATTACGTAAAAAATCCTAACAGCTTAAAAATTAAAAAACCACTCCATGGAGTGGCTTGAATTTGATGCTTAAATTAAACTTATACGCTGAAAGGCTCAATCTAAAAAACCCCAGCCATCAGACCAGGCGCCAGAACCATTTTGAATCTTGGAAGCTGCTGCATACTTCTTATTTTTTGAGCATAAGCTAGCGATAACGATTTTTAACATACATTTCCCTTTGGTAAGTAAATTTATAAGTAAGCTCTTTGTGAAATTGATGCCTCACAAGTATCATAATAAATTACTTCTTTACCATTTAGAACCCCCCGTTCGATGGGTAATGCTCACCATATAAGTTAGCAATATTGGCTAGCTATTGATAAACTCAGGCAGCAGAAATTCCAGCAGTCAATGAAATCAACTCTGCTAGAGAGCGCAGGCGCAGTTTGTACATCACCTCTGATTTGTACTCTTTAACCGTCGATAGCGAGATACCCAGGGCCTCTACTAGCTCTTTATTGCCATAGCCTTTTGCTAGGAGATGAAATACCTGCAGCTCACGGGGAGAGAGTGTTGTAAGAGCTTCATTTAAGCGAGATTTACGAATCAGTTCTTGCATTGCAATGCTATCCTGCTCTATCGCTCTTTCAACAGCACCTAAAAAGTCTTCTCGACTAAATGGTTTAAGTAAGAAGTCAAATGCCCCGCCTTTAAAAGCTTTAACAATCTGCTCATCCGAACTCTCGCCGCTAATAAAAATGATGGGTATCTTGTGACCCTTGGCAAGAAGCTCCTCTTGTAACTGTACCCCGGACAATTTAGGCATCCGCATATCAGTCACTAATACCGCAGGAATCAACGGCTTGAAGTCAGCCAAAAACTGCTCAGGATTCGAAAAGGCGAAAACGGTATAACCACAAAAAAGCAATGCCCGCTCTAAATCAGAGCGGTAGCCATCGTCGTCTTCAACCAAAAAAATGTATTTTTTATTGGCGTTCATTATTTATTGAATTAGCCCAATTAAATGCAACATACCGCATTGTGACAAACATATGTGAGCAGCAATACCCTCCGAATGACGGGTAAAGCGAGTAATTAGAAATAATTAAATTTTATTGGAGGTAAATTACCCCCAATTCCCCCTAACGCCCCTAGGGATCGATATGATGAAAATAACGCCGCCTTTATCTGGCAAGTTCTCATATGTTAGGGAGCCCTTATGGCGCTCAACGATGTAGCGCGAAAGCCATAGACCTATTCCAGTCCCCCCAGATTTCGAGGTGGCAAATAGATTAAATATTTTTTTCTCTTGCACTGCGTTAATTCCAGGTCCGTTATCTATAAACTTCAGCAAATAATTCCCTGATTGATCAATGCTGCTTTGGATTTGAATCAGTTTATTGCTTTTAGATGTGGTGTCCAAGGCTTCAATTGCATTGGACAGTAAATTGACAATTGCCTGACGAAATAGAGACTCCCAGATAAATTGTTGCCTATTGACATGGAGATCAAGCACTATTTCAATGTTTGATTTTTGAATACGCCCTACATAAAGCGATACGACCTCTTTTACCAAACCATCTACGCTACATAATGAAGAATCTTCTGCGCCAGAATTGAACAGTTTTTTTAAGCTTACAATTAAGTTAGCCGCTGATTGATTCGCTTTCAGAATATTGTCTAGCGGTAACTTTAGATTCTCAGGCTTTACATCTGATTGGTTAATCAATTGCGAAATTTCATCTCTATTGAGGGCAATACGACCTAAAAATTGATTAAGCTCGTGTGCCAAGCCTGCAGATAAAGCGCCGCTCTCAATCAAGGTGCTGCTGTTAGACAGATTTTCAATCAGCACATCTTTTTCATGCAGCAAACCTTGAATCTGCTCGTCCCTAATTTTGACCTTAACAGCGTTGTACGAAAAATTCTCCATCCAATGCATCAGAATTAATAGCTGGATGAATAGAAATAGAGTTCCCCTTAAAACACGAGAAGAAGTATCAAATAGTGAAATATCAGTCCGCGTGAATCCAAAAAGATAGCCTTGATAATTGGCAACAAAAATAATCACCATCCAGATCGCAAAAATACCGATAGCTACTAAGATAGTAGAGCTGATTAAATTGAACCAGATTGTTGGGAGCTCCTTGTTGCTAATAGAAGCTTCGACAAGCGTCCAACCTAAAAGGCAAAGAATGAAGAAATAGACAGAAAAAGATCGATCTAAATAGCTGCCATTTTTACCGACTAAAAAAAAGATAAGAAAAAAAAGAAATAAGCATACCAAACTCGCAAAAACAAACCTCTTGGATACTCTTTTTCGCAGAGCTCTAAAGTAAAGAGGCTGACACAACATTGCGAAGCCAAAAAGAAAATACCCGATAAAAAATGTCTTTTTAAAGGCTGAATCTGGTAGATCTTCAAAAAAACGGTACGAATCTAAGTTGCTGCCCAAAAATATTAAGGCTTTGACAACTAATGCTGTGCCCAAAAAACCAATCGCACTCGCAAAAGACATGAAATAAAAACTCTGATTTCGTTCAACTCCTTTAGATAATTGAGCACCTGAAATCAACATTGACAATAAGATCAATGATATTGAAGCAAAGTAGAAGGCTAGATACTGAGACATGTGTTGTTATTTTAAGACTTACCCTGATAAGCTATTTCAACAAGAATCAAAACTGATAGCCTAATCCTACAAGAAATCGATTAGTTTGTGGTGTTGTTGTTACAGAAGCATTGAATGTGCGGCCCGAGGAGACGATAGATCTTGATGTGGTCTGTGCACCATAGGAGGAGTAACTAGCCTCACCAAAAAAATAAATCGAACCATAAATGAACTGCTTATAACCAAGGCCTAATAAGTTACCATTAAAGTTCGGGCCAGTATTGGAGTTATTTACCTGCGTTTGCTTGCCTACCTTTAAATAGACTAAGCCATGCTCCGTTTTAAATCCGGGAGAAAGAAAAAATCCATAGTTATAAAGAGACTTAATGCCACTCACTGTTGTTGTTTTATTTAAAGCTTGGATTTGGAGTTCTTGCGTCAAGCCATTAGCAGGGGAAATATTGGCACCAATCGCTATAAAATAATTCTGCGCAACTTGAAAGTTATACCCTGTGGTCATTACTGCCACAGTATGGCCAGGTCCACCTGAGCTCACGCTAGACGGAATCACCGAGCTATTGAGTGTCAAAACAGAGGTGGTGGATGTATTGATATTGCGATATCCAATACCTAAATCGGTATAAAAACCTTCAAATTTAGAGCGTATTTGATCTTGTCCTTGTGCTAAAGCTGGCAGACAAAATACTGATATCAACAGAAAAAATGGGGTAAACCAAATCCTGAGCATTCTTAAACATCACTACTAAATGAGTAAGGCTATAGTATGGGTAATAGGGCTTGTATTTAATATCCTACGATCGTAGGGATAGTGTCACTCTTTATGAGTTGGCATATCTCGAGTAAACAACGCTCCAAGGGAAACTTCACTGTATACCCGAGTTTTACTGACAATCTGCATTCGAATGATATAACTAACTGAGCAGCATAGTCCTCAGGCAATAGTCAATTCTTTTGTGAGGAACGTTTGATAGGAGGGCACCTCTCATGATTCAACGTCTCTTATTGCGTTGATATTTTATGTGATACTTAAATCGATAACTGAATGTATTTATTGACCATAACTCGTTGGTGGCAATCAATTTAAAAATTATGCTTTTTTATACTCCGAATTTAGCAAAGCGCCTCCTCAAAACCACCTTTAAATTAAGAGAGTATTTTCTATATTTAACCTACGATTAGCTAATGGGTAGTATTAAAGGGGGGGGTAGCCAACGGCTTATCGGAGAATTGGGCTTCAAAGATTTCTATTGACTGACGCTTTCCTCGAATCTCAACTGCCCCCATTGAGATCAGTTGGATAGCACGTCCATTAAATTCATACTCTCTACTGCCATCAACGCCTGCTACCAAGATTGAGGTAACTTTGTCTTTAGTCATCGTCTCAAGACGCGCTGCCATATTTACGGCATCGCCCAAGACCGTGTAGTTAAATCGAAAGCTTGAACCCATATTGCCCACTGTTACTCCTCCCGAGGCAACACCGATTCCAAAGTCAATATGAATTCCTCTGAGCCTGTCATCGAGAGCGTACATTTTTTCTCTAATAATGTTTGCATCTTGCTCAATCAAGCAAGCGGCATACAAGGCTCTTGCTTGATGATTCTCTTGTTTTTCGGGGGCATTCCAAAATGCCATGACTGCATCGCCAATGTATTTATCAATAGTAGCCCCACTCTCAATCAAGCGAATGGTCACCTCATCCATAATTGTAGAAATTGTCTTAACCATTAATACTGGATCATCTTTAAGTCTTTCTGTAAGACTAGTAAAGCCACGCAGATCTAGGAACAAGACCGTCGTATCGATGAGCTCACCGCCAAGCGTGGGCAAATTACTGCTCTGAGTAATTCTTTTTACTACATCAGCAGGGACATACTGTAAGAACGATTTCTGCATCCTTTTTCTAAGAGACTCTTCGAAAAGAGACTTTAGTAAATAAGTAACTAACCCACCAGAAAAGAGCAGCACCAGCCCCAACGGAAAGTTAAACAAAAAGCCATACTCTAGGAATACGTATAGAGCGATTGCAGTTAAAACTGCGGCACTGCTAATCAATAAGCCGATCGCATACACTAGAGACAGACGCTGCACCAATAAGACCGAAATAAGGGAAAGAATTGCACAGATTAGAAAAATCACCCTGTCAAATATATTGTTAGTAGAGATAAACCGACCAGCCAATAGCTGGTCAATAATCTGCAGATGAATCAAAGCACCTGGTATTGAATCCTCTAGTGGCGTGGAATGCCTATCACCTAGGGCTAGAGCATCTACACCCACCACAGCAATCTTTCCCTCTAACTCTAAAACTATGCCGTTAACTAAACGGTGTGCAGATATTTTTGAGAAACGACTGGTGTGACCATGATGTAGTAGCATGCTGCCAGCAGAATTTAGATTGAGGATGGCATCCCCTACTTTCAGCATTAATTGATGGCCAGAATCCGAGGGCTTAACAATATAGTTTTTTGCACCTACGGCCAAACGAAGCATCTCTAAACCTAAGGCAGGAAAGATATCCCCTTTGTGTGCTGCTATCAATGGTGTTTCTCGAATAAAGCCATCAACTTGATGCGTATTTACAAAGCCGGCCCCATTGGCAACACTGAAGACAGGCAAGGGCATGATCAAGTTAGGCACTTCCAGCAGGCCATTTATCACATCACCAATCACAATGAATCGATTCGGGAATAGCGTCTTAGGATTAATAGAAGCCTCTCCAGACAATGCAAATGCAACAGCTGTTGATGTCTGACTTAAGGATTGAGCTAACTCAGCATCGCCATTTACAGCACCAGCCGATAGCAATCGTGGCTCCGGAATATTTAATAATGAGCTGATTTTTTTAGGTGTATAGCGGTCCTCCTCAATAAATAAAATATCTAGGCCACTCGCAGCAGCACCGCTCTTAGAAATATTCTCAGTGATTTTTGCAATGGTTTGACGAGGCCAGGGCCACTGACCTAGCTTTTCTAAAGACACGTCATCGATTGCAACAAACACTAAAGACTGTGCGTTATCGGGGTAGTACTTATCGTAGGGGAAAATCTTGACCAAAGCATCTAATGACCTACGCTTAGTGCTATCGTGAACTCCAAGGCCATCAAACAAGCTGAATACAAATAGGATAACTACGGTAATAAAACCTACCACCAGTGCCTTCGGGACCCTATTAAAAAGTAGGAATAGTTTGTGCAATTTTCAAGACATGAGATTGAGGTAGTTCGAAGATCATACTAAAGTTACCAGCAAGATGTAGATACCTAAACCCACTGCCCTATTACGACTACATGAGTTTAGGCCTTAAATCATTTAACTACTTGAGTAGCCGAATAAACACCACTTGACATGGTGATAGGGCCATTAGCGCCAGTTTGACTCTGAATAGCCGTATTAAAAATACCAGTGGATTTATATGCAGTACCAGTATTGGTAACGGTAGCCGTTGGCGCAGTAAAAGTGGCCAGCATTTTTAACATTGAGTGGTTAGCATCTGTTGGCAAATAAAATATTTTTGAAGCGACGTATGGCGATAGTGAGGACATGTTTTCAGTCTTGGTTGCTACATAGCTACCCGATGTCAGATTCATGCTAGACCCCGGTCCGCCAATACTGTAGGACACGTTGTAGGTATTTGTAATTTGATTAGTCAAGAAATTTAGAGTGACCGCGTGGGAATTAACAGTTGCGCTTGCCCCAGAACCGCAAGAGTTGCCTAGATTAATACATGACATTGCTTTCGCAGTATCAAATCCAAAAGTAAGAGTTCCAGCAGGACCAGTGTAAGCATTGCGGAAAGCATTGTAATTAGTAAAGTTTAATTGACCAGAAGTAAGCAGTTGAGTTCGCAAGCTCTCTAGGGTACTGCTAATAGCGGCTAACTGATCCGCTGGAATTAATTCAAGCGAAGCTACATATTTTTGCCTTAACGTAACTAGCTTTTGAGCTAACTCTGCATTTGAAGAAACAGTATTTAGGTCAAGACTATCTGTATCAACTCCTTCCAATTTTAAATAGTTAAGATAGGAAGCAAGTGTGCTTGAAGTATTCGCAGAAGTCGCGCTTACGGCGCTCAACCTAGAGGTAAAGTTGTTAGCTAGATCGGCAACAGCTCCAACACCAGTAGTTGAAATAGCACCGCTAGCAGGCACTGACTGCAAAAAGTTGCTTGCAATCTTTTTGGCAGCGTCTCTAGCAGCTTCATTATTTGCAGTTAGACCTACAGGGGAGCTTCCGCTGCTTGATGTTGTACTCGTGGATGAATTAACAGTTGAAGCAGCACCTGCGCTTGCTTGTGGTGATGTCGATGAGGTGTCAGCTATTACTTCTGCAACCGGTGCCTTAATCTGCGCTACGCTGCCCATGATGTTCTTAAGCACATCCGATGGGGTAACGCTGGGCTGCCCGACTATTCCGCCAGGAGCCACTTGTACACCCCAGCCAGATTTACTAAGAGTTGATGATCCCGCAGCGCTTGCTATATCAACTACACCATGAAGCAACACAACGGTTGATGCACCATCAGGATCAACATTACCAGCCACACCAGTTCCACGCACTGAAATGGTAGCGTTTGGTAGCGTGACTTTCATCGCATCCGGATTAGAGTTGGAGACTTTTCCAGACACAAACTTAAAGGCACCCTTTTGAATGCCAACACTTAGCTCGCCTTTTGTCGCATCAAAGACAAACTTATCAATGGTCATCACGCTATTAGGACCCATGTTAAAAACGGTTTGATCCTTTAAAAGAATTTGTAGTTTATTGTTTGGGCCGGTTTTGATTTCATCATTGAGATAAATCGGTTGACCAATCCCCACAGCACGATTAGTAACCTTGCCTGCTACAGAAGTTGTTTTGATTGCAACTGGTTCGGTGGCCATGGAGATCACTCCAGAAACAGGAGGCATAGCATCTGCAAAAGCAAAGCTCGTCCAGCCCATATTTATTAGCACTAAAAATAAGGTCGTAGCACGAAAGGCTCTGGGCAAAAAAAACATAAATTTAGGAATTAAACTCCAAGAAGTAGCAAAACAAAAAATCTGAATCGGGGTTAACACTAGGACTTAATATACCCTTGGTATAGCTTTTTGTCTAATTTGGAATTAATAGATAAAAAACAAGGGGATGCTCCTAAAAAGCCTTTAAAATCAAAGCCATATATTGAGATGAGCTTGTTGCATAAGTCTGGACATTGGAATTTGACTGTCCTTGCTGATAGGTCAGAGCTAAAGTCCAATCCTTCTTTTGGGGTCTACTTAAGGTATTAAGCGAGATGGAATAGTTAGCGCCATAGGCATTAGTTTGAACATAGCGTTGGGCGCCGCTTAATGGATCGGCATCTGAGTAACTATTAGTGATGGAACTACTAAACATTCCAAAAACTCCGTAATTAGTTGAATAACTAAGATTCGCTACCCCATAGGTCATATTGTATGACTCATAGCTTGCTCTAGCCGCATAACGGTAACGAGAGAAATTAAACTCACCCAACCAGTTGCTATCAAAGAAATACTTGCCCCCTAGGCTTAAGCCGCTCATCCAGTTGCTTCGTGCATTGCTACCTGAATAATTTTGACCTTCGAGTTGATTGTTATAGCCATAATTCACACCCACATTCACCAGTGCATTAGAGCCAACCGAAGTTTGGTAACTAGCCGTCCCCCAATTGCTATTGATGAAGCCTTTGCCGCTCAGGCTGGTGGCAGAACTATTGAATCCAACCGTAACACGGTTAGTAATATCACCAACCTGATAGGCTAGAGAAGCGGTATTGACGCCTAAATTAGCCAAGTCATTGGAACGATATTGTTGATTAAAACTACTGGCTGAAAAGACAATTGAGTGATTAGGCTGCGATTGAATCGCACGCTCTACCGTGGTAGATGCATAGTAAATCCAAGTTGTATCGTAATAGTTGGTATTCGCATTGGTCGGTATATCGGAACCGAAGATTGTGACGTATTTCGAAGAATTGAGTGGATTCATAGCACCGCCAATACCAGTTTGTATCTGCGCGCCATAGCGCCATAGCTTTTCAGAGTCGATTAAGTCATCTAAACTTTTCTGTGCATTAGCGGTTTGATCGGGCTTTGCTGACGGGTTGTTCACTACTGCACGAAAATATTCTTTTGCCTCAACAACATTGCCCAAAAGAGCTTCTGTTTGGGCTAATAATAATTGTGCAATTGCTTCATTGGGATAGAACTCTAAAATCCGCCCTAAGCTTGCGGCGGCACCCTTCAAATTTTGATTACGTAATTGCAGTTGGGCCAAATCCAGATTCAAAGACAGCGAATCGGGATTCTTATAGACTTTTTCAAAGGCTAGATCTTCATCAGCTTGGGCCTGCCGACTAACCGAGGCTAGCTGAGAGGAATCTTTACCCTGGGGAATGACGGATATATTGCCGTCCCCCTCAGATTCCACCTTCTTTTTACCAACTATATTCAAATCAGAATCGTCAAAATCAATCGTTCCAGGCGCAACTCCCTCTTGATTCAAAAATGGCACTGGACTTTGAGCCCATACCGAGGACATCAAAAGCATTGATAAAAGTGATAATAAAGCTTTACGCATCAAGAACTACCTTACTCCGTTGAATGTTCCCCACTTAAGTCAATACGCTTCCCAAGACTAAATCAACCAAAATTAAGCCTTAGTCTCAATCCACAGGCATTTAAACCACCCCCAATTATCTCTTACAAGCACAAAATGAAGGGCTGAGCAGATGAATAGAGCGTCCTTGACAAAAGTACGATTTTGTTAAATTTTATAATCCACAAAACATCCGCACTCAGGTGAAAATTCTTGGTGAAGGCACTTAAAGCGCCAAGATGGATAAGCCCTCCGTGTAAAAAAGAACATTAGCCTTTCAGTGGACCAGCAGACAATTCCCACCTACCAAGAATTCTGAGATAAAGAGGCGCCTTGTTGCTTGTTGAGATCCCCAATTCAAGAGCCTCTCGCCCGTTCAGCCAAATCAAGTTGCGCGTGAAATTGCTTTCGTCGGCTTGATGTACCCACTGATAGGCTGACGGCGGGAGCATTTCTTTCATATAAGGAGCAATGACTGTGCGATTAGATTTATGTGCAGCTTGAAAATCTCCATTTATGTTGGGATGGTGATAACCCAAGCCATTTTTTTTGTGATTTTCTAGATTTTTACCAGTTTGAATATGGTCAGCACTGGAGTAGATCCTCTCTGTGCATCCAGCAAAAACTCGGTTGCATGCACTCGCACAAATATCACTTTTGGCATCGGTCCAGGTAGTGATATTGTGATTGCGAAGATAACGGCCAATTTTGACAGCCTCAAGCCCAGCGCCGCCGGTCAAATTTAATCTAACTATTTTCTTTGGTTTGCCGATAGTGGACATGTATTAAATAAATTTCTCTCCATCGTTGGCACAAAAATTCCCACTTGGATAAACGTAGCTGTTTTTAGGGGTAATCATGAGACCAGAACCTTTACATATTTTGCTGGTATTAATTGATTGAACGAAAATCAAATTGGGAAATAGCGCAGTCATAACACCCAGCCTCTTCCAAGCAATCTTCATCTAAAAATTTCAAGGTTTCAGTTTTTTGGTTAATCTCGAAACTCGCTAGATATACTCTTGGCGGAGAGGTAAGCCGCCATAGCCTGAATATCCGCTTCAGCAAGACTCTTCTCTTCATTGATCATTAAAACGCCATATAGCCCTGTAAATTGAATGATTCTAGGTACCCAAGTACTACCACCTACTTCCATAATCTTTTTTGAGCTGATTCTTTCAAAAAATTGAGTTGTTAGATGGTTCTGCATTTATTCAAAATTCACTACTTCATCACATCTTTTAGCCTTAAAAAATCTCTGTTAATTTCCCCATAAGACATTGAGAGGCTGGGAAATTCCAAAGAAAGAATGACATAAAGTGACAGGCCAATTAAAAGCATGTAGAGAGAGGCTAGTAGCCAGTCAGTCTCATTTTTTAATACCATCGTGTAGCCAATTAAAAAAGCACCAATACATAAAAGTGCAATTAGAAATCTCATCAACAGAATCGGTGGATGTGATTTTGCGTCTATGGTTCCAGACTCAAAAACAGCAACTAAATTGCCGACCTTGGGGACAAGAAGATTGGTTGCATATGTCTTATTTTCAGCAGATGTGTTTAGCGTTGCCCTCATGACATCTTCTTGAACCTGTCTAACAGCTATCGTAATTTTTTCTGCCTCACTGTCTATATCAGATAGTCGAGTGATATTTATATATGCCGATAATCTTGTATCTAATAAATTTTCGAGAGATTTTTTAACGGCCAACTGATCACTTGGCTGTAGATATGTTATTAAACTATTTACAGACTGAAGTGTTTGCGCTTCAATGCGAATCGTTTGCATGCGATCCGTATACTTACTGACAGAGCCGTGAAACGTAAAACCTAATACCAAAGCTGATAGACCAAAAATTGCTGTAGCTAAAGAGTCCCTAATGACAACCCCATCAGAGCCATACTTTTTAAGACGGTATAGTCCGAAATACCATCCAACTGCAGTAAAAATCAAGATAGCCACAGTCAAACCAAAAGGGGACAAATTTAATTATGTGCAAATTTGATTCGTACAGCAATTGCATAGTTATCCGCCTCTCTAATGTAAAAAAATATTCTAGGTACTTAGTTCGTCAAGATTAAAAAACTTACAGAAAGAATCACTTGAGATTGGTCTTTTTTTTGATGATCAAAGCTAATGTCATTTGAATCCATAAATTGAAAGTTTTTTCAAAAATTTCATTCTAATTTTGCAAATCCCAGCAGTCATCTCTAACGATAGTTTTATTAGGCCGCCCATAAAAAAAACTGTCATGTCATATTTTGGAGTTCAAGAGTAATTTCGACTATGCCGAATTCCGCTCGGTAAAGATATTTAATTAACAAATTGTTTTATTTGGATATTGATTAATTATCGATGCTTTAGATTAGAAAAAATACCCAACGATTGGAGGGATTGGGGCGAATTTTTCTTTATTACTTATAAGATGTAATTTAATAATGCTATAAATGCAAATCAACTTATTTGGAGATTTTATGAACCGGCGCCACATCCTTACGATTAGTTTATTTGTTCCTGTGGCTCTGCTTATTGCTGCATGTAGTAATACCTCTAAATATTTAACTGAGCCGATGCCGCAATCAGGCTTTCTACCTAATTACAAGTTGTTGCAGCTTGTTACCGATAGCCCAGCTGACAGTCGAGTATGGCGTTATCGCGACCCCGCAGTAGATCCTAATAAATATACTTCCGTTATCTTAGATCCAGTCTATTTAAATCAAACAGCCACTCAACAAATTTCAGCCCAAACCTTAGCCCAGGTTAAAGAAGTATTGCAATACTCCATGGTTGATGCAATTAATGCCAGAGGTAATATCAAGATTGTCAATAATCCTGGACCAGGTGTTGCTAAGCTAGCAGTAGGTATTACTGGCGCTGAGATGTCCAACAATAGTCTGCAGCCCTGGAATTTCACGCCAATTGGTTTAGCAACGAATGCCGCTGCCTATGTTGCGGGAGTGAATGCTAAAACTCCGGCCTTAATTATTGAGAGCAAGATTACAGATAGTCAAAGTGGTCAGATACTTGGAGAAGGCTTAATTACAATTCAAGGCGAATCTTTTAGAACGGGTTCTGGCTCAGTGGAAGCATTTACTAATATTGCTAAAAAAGCAGTTCGTGAGGCGCTTATGCTCTCGGCAAGAAGATAAGACGATAGGATAAATTGAGATGAAATTTGCCCTAAATCAAATCCCCAAATGCTTTGCATTGATTATTTTTTCTGCTGCTGTCGTAAGCACCACAATTAGCGCTCATGCACAATCTCAAATGAGTGCTAAAGACAAAGAGATTGTCGAAAAATTTAAAGTAGCAGATAAAAATCAAGATGGTAAGCTGACTCTCGCTGAGGCACAGGCTGGCATGCCCAGGATAGCTAAACACTTCAGCTACATCGATAGCCAGGGTCTTGGCTATGTCACGCTTAATCAAATTTTAGCGGTCGCCGACAAGTAGGCTGCTGAGACCTTAAAAGCAAATTTGTGAGCAAACCCACTAGAGTATTTCTGTGTTAGGTTGTGTTTATCGGCGTTAAAACAGCTCTTTTAATCCGTTGGTTGCGAGTTCGAAAACGTAGTTTCGGCGAGGCCAATCTCGCCCGACCCACCAAGCATCACTAAGCCTCGCTCTGCGGGGCTTTTTCATTTCTAGAATCCCGAGTTTGTAGTGTGTTGCATCGATCAGTTGAATTTAAGACCCAAAGCAGACATTGGTAGTCAAAGAAAAAAGCCACCCGAATGAACTGACCCCCAAAAGTTGGACGTTATGTCCAACCAAGGGGGTTTTGTTTTATGAGCAAGTACAGCAAGCAGTTCAAGCTAAAGGTAGTTAAAGAGTTTCTAAAGTCAGGTGGTCTTAAGCGGGTAAGTCACTTATTTGAGATTAGTCACTCAGATGTCCGCAAATGGGCTTTAGCCTATCAAGCACGTGGCCATAGTGGTCTTAATCCTAGCTACCAACGCCACTCCCCGCAGTTCAAAGTACAGGTTCTAGAGTACATGGCACAGTATCAGATATCAGCTAGGCCAGCTGCTGCCCACTTTGGGATTGGTAGTATGACCACCATTTTGCAATGGCAAAAACTCTACAATGAAGGCGGTATTACAGCCCTTGCCAATCGACAGAGAGGACAACCGCCGATGTCCCAATTTAATATCAAAGCATTACTCAAAAAGCCTATCTCGGAGCTCACGCCGGCAGAGTTGCGAAGACGTTTGGGGTATGCCGAAGCACAGGCTGCCTACCTAAAAAAGTTAGAAGCCTTAGCTCAGAGCAAAGCAGTAAAAGAGAACAAGCCCAAGTAATTACTGAGCTAAGGCCGCATTACCGTTTACCAGACTTACTACTCATCGCCAAGATGGCTAAAAGCGTTTACTACTACTGGCGGGCAGCCAGTAGTAAAGCTGATCCTTATCAGGGGGCTAAAGAGCATATCACCCAGATCTTTAATGCCCATCGGGGTCGCTATGGCTATCGGCGGGTACATTTAGAGCTGCGTAATCAACAGCAATACCTAAACCACAAGACCGTGCAAAAGCTGATGGGCCAACTAGGACTGAAGTCCCTTGTGAGGCCCAAGCGCTATCAGTCTTATAAGGGGTCTGTGGGTAAGGCAGCCCCTAACTTGTTAGAGCGCAACTTTATAGCTAAAGCACCCAATCAAAAGTGGGTGACTGATGTGACTGAGTTCAATATCAAGGGCGAGCGAGTTTATCTCTCACCCATCCTGGATCTATATAACCAAGAGATCATCTCCTATGAGATTGCTGATCGACCACAGATTAGCTCAGTAATGCAGATGCTAAAGAGCGCCTTCAAACGACTCAAGAATGAAGACAGGCCAGTATTGCACTCAGACCAGGGCTGGCAATACCAAATGGGGCTGTATCAACAGGCCCTACACCAGCAAGGCATTACTCAAAGCATGTCTAGAAAAGGTAACTGCTTAGATAACGCAGTGATGGAAAACTGGTTCGGGATTATGAAAACAGAGTTCTTCTATCGGAGAAGGTTTGAAAGTATCGAATCATTTAAAACAGAACTTAAAGAATATATCCATTACTACAACCATGATCGAATCAAACAAAAACTAAAGGGATTAAGCCCGGTGAAATACCGAACTCAATCCCTCGTGCTAACCTAACTAAACTGTCCAACTACTGGGGGTCAGTTCAGTAGGTGGCTTTGAGGGATTCTTTAACTTTTAGTAAGTTTTATAAGAAAGGTACTTTCCAGACAGCACAACCTGAACTCGGTCACCTTTCGGGTCTGACTCCCGCTGAATATCCATTGAAAAATCAATTGCACTCATGATGCCATCACCAAATTCCTCATGGATCAACTCTTTGATCGTGGTGCCATAAACGCTCACAATTTCATACCAACGATAGATTAGTGGATCCGTTGGCACCGCAGTTGGTAGAGATCCCTTATATGGAACGATCTGCAGCCATGCCATTTCTTCGTCAGTCAATTCAAATAACTTTCCAGCAGCTTCAGCCTGCGCTTTTGTGAAAGTCATTTGACCCAAGCATCCAGCGGTGACCCATTCCTTGGATTCGCCAATAGTCTTAGCGATGTCACTCCACTTCATTCCGTTACGTACCTTTGATTCAATGATTTTCTGAGTAACAACTGAACGGTCCATTTTTTTCTCCTAAGTTTTGAGTTTAAATTTATTGCGTAACTGGGGTTTGTAGGCCTGGGCATATTAGAACTGGCTGATAGCCATCTAAGCCTCCAGCTATGCCTTTTGCCTGTAAATCTTTAGAGCGATTTACTAAAAAATCCACTAAATGATTGCGCATCGGGTAATACATAGGGTCATGATGCAAACTGGCGCGCTTCCGATCTTTAGGTAGCGTGTTAATTACGATTTCTGCAATACGAGCATTTGGTCCATTGCTCATTAACATAATCTTGTCAGAGAGCAAAATTGCCTCATCGACATCATGCGTAATCATGAAGACGGTTTGCTTAGTCTCACTACAAATTTTGAGCAACTCATCCTGAATCACCCCACGCGTCAAAGCATCTAAAGCGCCAAATGGCTCATCTAATAACAGCATTTTTGGCTCAATAGCGAAAGCTCGTGCAATGCCAACCCTTTGCTTCATACCGCCTGATAACTCAGAAGGCTTTTTATTTTCAGCATTGACCAAGCCCACCATCTCTAGGTATTTTTTAGAATGCTCAGTAATTTTTGCCTTAGACCAATCTGGATACTTTGACTTAACAGCAAAAGCTACATTTTGAAGCACTGTCATCCAAGGCATTAATGCATGACCCTGAAATACCACTCCGCGATCAAGGCTTGGCCCTTTAATTTCGCGGTCGAGCATATAGGCATACCCACTAGTGGCGTCCTCAAGACCGGCAAGAACATTTAAAATGGTGGTCTTGCCACAGCCTGAGTGACCGATGATACAAACGAACTCGCCACGCTCAATTTCAAAATTGATGCCCTCGAATACTGGAGGTGCATCTGCCTTGTATGACTTACTAAGGCTTTCAACCTTCAAGAATGAATTTTCAATCTGCATAGGAAACTGCTTTCTGTAATCTTGCAAATGCCATATCTAAAACCATGCCAACAAGTCCAATCATCACAATGGCAAAAATGACACTTGAGATGGATAAGTTATTCCACTCATTCCATAAGAAATAGCCAATCCCTGTACCGCCAACGAGCATTTCTGCTGCAACAATTACCAACCAGGCAATACCCATGGAGATCCGCATACCAGTCAATATTGTGGGTGCGGCAGCTGGCAGAATAACTAGAAAAGCTTTTCTTAAGGGAGAGACCTCGAGAGTTTTGGTGACATTTAATAATTCTTTGCGGACATTAGCGACACCAAACGCCGTATTCAATAACATTGGCCACACAGAACAAATAAAGATAACAAAGATGCCTGAGATGGATGAGTCCTTAATCGTGTAAAGCGCTATTGGCATCCATGCCAAAGGAGAAATTGGCTTGAGGACTTGTATAAATGGGTTAAATGCCTCATATGCTAATGGTGACATCCCAATTAAAAAACCAAATGGGATGGCGACTAGCATTGCCAGAAAAAATCCAAGGCCTACCCGAGCTAATGAATAAGCCAGCTGGATACCAATTCCCTTGTCATTGGGGCCATTGTCATAAAAAGGGCTGGAGAGTTGCTTGTAAAAGACTTCCCCCATCTGGGTGAGAGTGGGGAAGCCTGATTTTTCTATTGAAACCCCGCCACTTTGCCCCATCAGCGCTTGATACTCACTCGACCCTGTACTAGCAACTGGAATAGAGACTACTTTTGGAGCGGTTGCAAGATGCCAAATCAATAATGCAAAAACCAAAATGGCAACAGATAGTAGTGCTCCGCGAGTCTTAATGGAAAGCTTATTCATCTGCTTTCTTATGCCTTACTTACTGAAAAAGATTTGAGATAGGCCTCTGGCTGATTGGGATCAAACTCTTTACCCATGATCTTGTCCTTTTTGTAGCCTGCCTTTGCTAAGGGTGGAACGGTAATACCAGTCTCCCCCATATATTTTTTGGCATCAGTCAATAAAAAGACTTTTTCGGAAATGTCTTTGTAGTTCACATCCCCTTTGACATAACCCCAGCGTTGCATTTGGGTCAGCATCCAAGTAGCCATTGAATACCAAGGGATTGGATTGAAATCGATACGGTCTGGGACGTTTTGAACATTGCCAAGACCATCGGCAAATTTTCCAGTTAATACTTGCATCACCACTGTTTCAGGTTGATTTAAGTAATTAGCTGGTGAAATCACTTTTGCAATAAGCGGACGATTGGCAGGATCACGTGCCATGGTTGAGGCATTTAAAACCGCACGGTAAAGCGCTGCAAAGGTATTCGGATTCTTCTTAATAAACTCCTCAGAGGTTCCAAATGCACAGCAAGGATGTCCATCCCAAATATCCTTAGTCAAGATGTGTATAAAACCTACTTCGTCATAAACTGCGCGCTGATTAAATGGATCTGGCCCAAGGAATCCGTCAATGTTGCCAGCACGCAAATTAGCGACCATCTCTGGTGGTGGCGTTACACGGATCTGAATATCTCTATCAGGATCTAAGCCTGCTTGGGCTACGTAATAACGTAATAAAAAGTTGTGCATAGAGTATTCAAACGGAACAGCGAATTTCATGCCCTTCCATTTTTTTGGGTCACGATTATCTTTGTGCTTATTTGCCAAGGTAATGGCCTGTCCATTCACATTTTGAATGGTGGCAACACGCATCTGACTCGGATCAGAACCCAATCCCATCGACATTGACAGTGGCATAGGAGATAAAAAGTGGGAGGCGTCATGCTCTTTGTTCAGCATCTTGTCACGAATTAAGGCCCAGCCAGCGGTCTTATTCAAGGTGACGTTCAAACCCTGCTTCTTATAAAAACCTAATGGATCAGCCATGATGAGAGGAGTTGCACAAGTAATGGCAATAAAGCCAATCTTTAGATCTGGTTTTTCTAACGGCGCCTTTTCTTGAGCCATGGCTTGTAAAGAGCCTATCGGGAGAAAGCCTGATAGCGCACTCATTGCACCTCCAGCACCAACAGCCTTCAAAAATGCGCGGCGGCGACTTTCTTGAGGGAAAAGCGCTTTGACCAGGCTTGCCTCTACAAAGTCCGCACTCATTTTCTCTTCATCAACTCTCGCTGATAAATCAAGAGCATGCTCCGCATCAGATGCATGGCGACCACAACTGCAACGACTACTGAACAATGGCCTATCAGGGTCAAAGGGGCGATATGAATTCATTTGCTTCTCCTAGAGTATTTAATGATGAAACATCAAAAAAACGAATAATTCATTATTAACAAGGCAAAAGCATGCAATGCTGTAGCAGTGCACCAAACCTCATCACGCTAAATTAATCGGCACCAAGTTAGTGATTGCCGCTTTAAAGGTGGAACGATCAACATTAAGCTTAATAAAATCGATGTAATACGCCTTGAGAATTAATTCAGCTGTAAATTAATGCCCCAAAACTGTGCAGTTGATTAGATTGATTCTCTAAAATGTAAATAACGATGGTTATGCTGATTACCTTGTATTCACTTAAACCCTATAGGAAAGTAGAGCCAGCGCCATGGAACAAAAATTACCCGTACCCCCTTTTTCACAAGAAACGGCAATTCAAAAAATTCGTATGGCTGAAGATGCCTGGAATACGCGTGACCCAGAAAAAGTTGCGCTAGTCTATACAGAAGATACTGTTTGGCGAAATCGTGCTGAATTTCCCAAGGGTCGCGAGGAAGTAAAGGAGCTTCTTCGACGTAAATGGTCCAAAGAGCTGGAATACAGGCTAATTAAAGAGCTTTGGGCTTTTACAGATAACCGCATCGCAGTTCGCTTTGCATACGAGTGTCATGACGACTCAGGTAACTGGACAAGAAGTTTCGGAAATGAAAATTGGGAATTTAATGAGAATGGTTTTATGATGCGTCGCTTTGCTAGCATTAATGATTTACCAATTAAAGAGGCCGATAGAAAATTCTTTTGGCCATTAGGCAGAAGACCAGATGCTCATCCTGCATTGAGCGATTTTGGTTTTTAATTCCCAAACCAAAGGCCAAAGGAATAACACGCCGCAATTATTGAGCGGTTCATTACTCTTCTGGCAAATCTATATTCTTATTAAGCTTGCAAGATAGAGCGGACGGAAATTGCTTTCGCATTTTATGGCTGAGATAAAAATTAGATACCAGTAACCCTGGAACAGAATTGAACTATTGATAAAACGATTTTCAATTCTTTGCTCTCTACGCTACTGGCCGCAAGCCGTCTTTAGGTGGGCGGGCGCAACGGATCAGTCAACCGTTGGACGCGAGTTCGAGTTTTGCCCGACCCACCAGCACTACTAAGCCTCGCTTCTAGGGCTTTTTCTAATTCTGAATCCAGAGCCTGAGGGGGTTAGGATCAGTATAGGAGTCCGTTGATGCCTCACTATTAGGCTACGAACCATCACGTTCAGTTGGTTTTGAAACAGCTCCTAACAACCCAGAAATATTAAAGACAATAAAAAACCACTCCGTAGAGTGGTTAGTAAATACTTGTTTGAGTTTTATTTCTTTGTCATCTCAAAGCAAGAAGCTACCTTTGGGCTAGCTGAGACTTGGGTATAGCAAACTTCCAAGTTTTTAGAGTCGGCCAATTTAAAGGTAAAACTTCCTGTTTCATTAACCATTACGCCACTCTTCATATCTTTAGCATAGGCACCCATTAACACTTCTTTGCGCTTAGCATCGGTTGAATGCTTATTATTAGTTGCGCCAATAGAACCAACAAAGTTTCTACCCTCTTCTTTATCAATAACCATTACATACTCCACGCTTCTAAAGCGTACAGCCTTTTCCTTACCCGCTTCTGTAGGGTGGAAGTGCCCAGCACCAGAGACTGCCGAATTACTCATACCCGTCCAAGTACCAAGCATATTGGGTGAGCTTTGTGCAAATACTGAAAGACTCATACACAGCATTGTCAGACCTAGAACTTTTTTCATTTGTTTCCTTTTTTTAGTTTGTGTAACGCCTCGTTCGTACTATAACCTCTAAAGATAGCTATAAGCGTGTTCATATTTACGCAGTTGATAAATTCCCATGATGGCTCTAAATCAATGGACCTTTAAATAGACGCGACCTACAGGCAGCGCGACAAAAACATTCCCAGAGAAGTAAAAACGGAACAGCCATAAGATGCCGAATGATAACGACTCAGAAACGCCGAGCTATGGGGGTTTGTGAGGTGGTACCAGATTCACAAATGTGAACAGATTTATTACTTTTATTTACTCAAACAGCGCTATATTAATCTCTTAATTTTTTTTGGTTATTGCTACTGCCCTTATATCTTTTGCTACCCTCTTGTTCACAAGGGAAGCTGATAAAGAAAATCTGTGACCAGCTGTTGCAATGAGTTTTTTAACTTGTACAAGAAGCGCTGGAATCAAATAAATGCCTATTGAGATCATTATTGCTGTTGGCGCTGGGCTTCTTTGTGGATTTCTAAACACAGTTGCATCAAGCGGATCAGCTGTAACCCTCCCTTTATTAATTTTCATGGGGCTTGCCCCATCCATAGCTAACGGAACCAATCGTGTTCCCGTATTGGTGGGGGCGCTCATTGCATCAATCGCTTTTTTAAGGGCTGGAATAATAGATTGGAGCCTGGCTTTTAAGATTTTGACACCGACTGTTATCGGTAGCATCTTTGGCGCATTTCTTGCAGTGTACATGCCTGAAAATTATATAAAGTTATTAATATTCATAGCGCTCATCTGCGCTTTCTTACTTTTATTCTCCGGCGTTAAGAAGTTATTTGAAAAGGAGCTTGAGGAGAGCCTTCGCTATAGCGGCCTTGAAATAGGAATTCTCTTTGCAGTTGGATTATGGCTAGGGCTAATAGTCCTTGATGGTGGCACATACCTACTACTGGCTTTGATAGCCTTTGTGCGGCTACCTCTTGTAAAAGCAAATGCCTATAAGAACCTTGTTGTCTTGGCAACAGCAGCTATTGCATTAACTGTATTCTCAATAAAAGATGAAGTGAATTGGGAGCTTGGTGGAATTATGGCGCTGGGCAGCATAGTGGGCGCATTCTTTGGCGCAAAATTTTCTTTAAACCCACTAGCTAAGGTTTGGACTTTTCGATTCTTGGTTGCGGTAATCGTGCTCGAGTTAATACATATGGGGATGCAGTACTTTTAACTCCCGCTCTTCTCGTTTAGTCATTGATGTTTAGCCTACACAGCGCGATTCGAACGTGCGACCTGGGCCTTAGAAGGGTGTTATCTCTAGTAGCCAAAGTCTCTTAATGGCCTTGGATTCAACTGATCGATGCAACACACTACAAACTGCGTAAGCAAAAGGAGTGTTGCTCATGAAACAACGGCCCCGAATCTATTACACGGCCACCCAGAAGGCTTTAATGTGGGAACGCTGGCAAAAAGGCGATAACCTTCATCAGATAGCGCAGTTATTTGATCGGGGCCACTCTTCTATCCAGCGTATTTTGGCCGAAAGTGGTGGCATCAAACCACTAGAGCGATCTCGATCAGCTCTATCGCTGACTTTGGCTGAGCGAGAAGAGATCTCCCGCGGCCTGGCAACGGGACAATCCCTTCGTTCTATCGCACAGCTTTTAGGCAGATCGCCTTCTACGGTTAGTCGGGAGGTTAAGCGTAATGGTGGTGCCAAAGACTACCGATCAGCTGGGGCAGATAGCTCAGCTTGGGATCGAGCACTTCGTCCTAAGACTTGTAAACTAGTTTTGAACAAGCCCTTGGCAACTATCGTGACAGATAAGCTGCAGCTCTTGCAGTGGTCGCCACAACAGATTGCCGGATGGTTAAAGCAAACTTATCCAGATGACGAAAGCTATCAGGTGTCACACGAGACTATTTATCGCAGCCTCTTTATCCAAGCCCGTGGAGCCTTAAAGAAAGAGCTCGTGGCGCACTTACGACGCACTCGGGTAATGCGCCGCTCACGCCATCACACGCTTAAAGATGTTGGTCTTGGCAAGATTGCTAATGCGGTCTCCATTAGAGAGCGGCCAGCTGAAGCAGAAGATCGTGCAGTGCCAGGTCATTGGGAAGGCGATCTTTTATATGGGGATGCTAATAGTCAGATCGCCACCCTCGTTGAGCGTCAGACTCGCTATGTGATGCTAGTGAAGGTTGCGCGTAAGGATAGCCAGACGGTAGTTAACGCACTCATTAAGCATGCGAGAAAATTACCAGACGAGTTGTATAAGTCGCTCACTTGGGATCGAGGTAAAGAGATGTCTGAACACAGACGCTTTACCTTAGCCACGGATGTTCAGGTGTACTTTTGTGATCCTCAGCATCCTTGGCAACGAGGATCCAATGAAAATACGAATGGGCTACTAAGACAATACTTCCCTAAAGGAATGAGCCTGGCTAATTACTCACAGGCTAAGCTTAATGCCATAGCCAGGAAACTCAATGAACGCCCTAGAAAGACACTAAACTATCAAACACCGGCAGAACGTTTTGCCCAATCTGTTGCGTTGACCGGTTGAATCCAAGGTCGATAACAGTCATTAAAAGCACAAGAGCAGGGAATCAACCATCCTTAATGCGAGCTAGAAACTCGGCCGAGAATAAGAAAGCATTACCAAGCATCGCCCCTGTGGAGATTTTTTACCTCTAGAGCCCTGAGTTTGTCTGAGCAAGCAATGGGTAGAAAGTCTAATAGATCCTGACTATTTAATAGTAGATGGTCTATCCATTAGTCATAGATAAGAGTAGTAGCAAGCATGATGTTAAATAAAAACCACTTCGAAAAGTGGTTTTTAGGATTCACAATGGGATGACAGTGCTGCGTTAATAACTTACCTCATCACTGCTTATAGGTTTCATAAATAGTCTGATATCCCTGTCCGCTAGTAGCAATCGGGGTTGCCTGCACCTCTTTATAGAGGGCTGTTAGGGTATTGTTTGCATTGATACGGTAGTTTGTGATGCTGGTATAAATCAGCTCATCCGTTCCATATATTTCTGAAATATCGGTAGCGATGTACAAAAGCGTGGTTGGCGTATCGGCTACGATTTTCCAGGTTCTACTGCCTTCCTGGGCACGAATAGTAGGTCCTGATGGATTGAGGGGATTGCTGGTGTAGTTTACGTAGGTAGCCAAAGTACCTGTAGCTCCAATAGTAACTGACGTTGGGGGAGCTGCTTGATTGGACCAGACAAGGCCTAGTGGATAACCATTTTGCGTGGTACCAGTCGTTATCGGGGTCACAGCTGTTGGGTCAAAGTAATATGGAGTACTTGTACTACCATCATATTTGTAAAAACTTTTGCAAAAATCATTAGAGCTAGCGGGTATCGTGTCAGTTTCAGATTCGTAAGTGATTAAAGCAGCTGCACCGCTTAAGGTTTGCCCTGAGACCGTAGGAGTGAAAGACTGTTGTCTTGTTCCCTGGCAGTAACCAAAAATAGTGCCTGATATTGCGCTTCCGTCTTTAACCCAGCTTGTATAGGCTGCATTTAAATTTAATGTTGGAGAGCTAAATGACTGTTGATAGACCTCATCAACATTCTGATCGCCGCGTACAGTAATTGTTCCTCCACTGAAGGCGAAAATTCCCAGCGGGGTTACCTGTATATTTTTACGTAAACTCGTTAATGTGTTGTCGGAATTGATACGGTACCAAGTGGTTTGGTTAAAAAGCAATTCATTGCCAGCAGTCGTATATGCTTTATTGTTAGTAATCAGCGTCAAGGTAGTTGAGCTATCTGCCGTAACCGCCCAGGTCTGGAAACTTGTGGCTGCAGGTATCGTCCCATCAACAAGGCTAGTAGTGTTAAACCAATTGCCTGATGATCCAGCAGTAACTGAAGTTGGAAGGGGAATTTGGTTTTGGTAAACAGTACCAGGCGGATTGCTACCGTTACTGATAGGAACTATAGTGTTGGGATCATAATAATTTGTAGCCTTGATCGCATTAATATCAGTGTTTCTATAAAAATTCCTACAAAATGCATTAGAGTTCCCAGCCATGGTATCGAGCTCATATTCGTTCTGAATTAACGCTGGTGTGGTGCCATTGAGAGTTGTTCCTGAGGATGTAGGGGCCAAAGTCCATACTCGAGTGCCTTGGCAGTACCCGCTAATAGTGCCTGATATCGAACTACCTCCTATAGTTTTTTTCGCAAAAGCTGCATTTAAATTTAATGTCAGGGGGGCAGTCGAGGTCGATGAAGAGCTACCGCCACAAGCTGCCAATATAAGTGTTGTTATGAGAGGTAAACCTAGTTTTAAGTTAGATTTTTTCAGCATTCGAGAAATAGTGGTGTTCAGTATCATTTTTTTCATTAAACCTATTTTGTTTTGGTTTTCATGCCTATTTTTAAGCAGTAATTTAATCTATAAAAACAAATATTTTTATAATTAAAAATCACTTTAACCCTTAGAATCACCAAAAAAACTGATATATCGTTCACAATTTAATCGGCAATAGGTAGCTGAGACCTATATATCCATTAGCTTTTTTGACGATTCTAATTTAGGGATTATGGTGTTCACATTTTTAATGCAATCCACTCATAGATCCTTGCAAATAATGAGTGAAATCATTCAATGAATGAATACCCTATATTGAATTTTTCCATGCTAATTTGAGCCGACAAATGTGTGGACACATCCCTTGGTTGCGAGTTCAAACATGGCATCGGTCAAGCTAATCTGGCCTGATCTAGAAGCATTACTCAGCCTCGCTTTTTGCGGGGCTTTTTCTTTTGATCTTCAGTAAATATAGGGTGAATGGCTATATTGAGTCTTTAAGCAAGAAAAACTACTAGGCGCTTGGAATTGCTAGGCGTTTTTCTATGTTTCTGGCCACCAATACGATTACTGAAACGAGTAGTAAATACACCAAGGCCGTAAGTAAGTAGGCTTTAAAGAACTGGAAATTAGTGGATGCTAACTGCTGCATACGCGCAAAGAACTCGGTGTACTGTATTAAGAACACAATAGAGCTATCTTTTAGATTGCCAATCACTTGATTTGTTAATGCTGGTACAGAATTACGTAGCACCTGAGGCAAGGTAATTAAACGAAATATTTGTGATGACTTAAACCCTTGCGCTGTTGCAGCCTCTATCTGACTAAAGTCTAATCCATTAAATGCCGTTTTAAGATAGGCGGCATTGTAGGCAGCAACATTTAAAGTGAATCCAATCACTGCAACGGTAAATGGATTTAAGCGCACATCCCACTGTGGCAATCCGTAATACATTAAAAATAAGAGCACGATGAGCGGCATGCCAATAAAAAAAGAAATGTACGCATTGGTTGCGTTTCGTATCAGGCTATTTTTACTGAGCGTGAGATAGAAGACAAAAATACCCAAGAAAAAGCCAGTCACACTAATGATCGCCGCCAATTGCAAGGTATTTACAAGCCCAGCCAATATCAGAGGCATTTGCTCCAGAAGATCACGCTCGAAAGTGCCCCATGAACCCATCAAACAGACTCTTTTTTGCCAAAAAATGCTTGCATTTCTGGATCAGAATGATCGTTAGCTAGGACATCGATGCGCTCATCAGCACGAATGACACCTTTATCGAGAAAAAGCACTCTATCTGCAATTCCACTTGCTAGCCCCAGATCATGCGTTACGCACAGCATCGTAATTCCATTGCCATGTAGGCGATTAATTAAATCGCAGACATCACGCGACATTACTGGATCCAGCGCTGAAGTTGGCTCATCGAGCAAAAGAACAGCAGGGTCCATCGCTAAAGCCCTGGCGATAGCAACGCGTTGCTTTTGACCGCCCGATAACTGTGAGGGAAACTTACTCTGATGGGGTGTCATCTCAAATTGAGATAACTCATGCAGAGCCTTCTCGTTGGCCTCTTTCAGTCCCATACCTTCTAATTTACGTAAGGCTAATGTGACATTTTCCAGCACAGTGAGATGGCTATATAAGGCAAATTGCTGAAACACAAACCCGATCTGTTTACGTAAGGCACGAACATCAACACTGGAATCTAGAATCTCTTTCCCTTTGAATTGAATCGATCCGGATGTTGGTTCAACCAGCCTATTGAGACATCTCAATAAGGTCGATTTACCACTGCCAGATGAACCCATTAAGACCTTCACATCACCTTGATTGAGGTCTAGATTTATTCCAGTGAGGACAACTTGATCCCCAAACTGTTTAGTAAGATCCCGAATGGCGATGACCGTCATACCGCAGCCTCTTTCATACCTGAGATTTCATAATATTTTTGAATGAGCTGAACGCCCACCAATAAAATCCGATAAATTGCAAAATAGAGAATACCAACTGCAAGATAAATCTCAATTCCATTCAGGGTATTCGCTGTCAATGTCATGGCCTCCTTAGTAATCTCTGGAATGCCAACGGTATAAGCAAATGGCGAATACTTCAGGACTGAAGTGAACTCATTTACCAAGCCGGGTACGGCAAAACGGAGCATCTGGGGAATTTCGATATATCGGAGAACCTGGATCCGGGTCATGCCCATAGACTGTGCCGCAATAATTTCAGCAGGGTCAACAGAATCAAATGCGCCACGAAATACTTCGGTTAAATAGGCGCCAGCAACCAATCCCAGGCTCATGGCCATTGCTAACAAGGGTGGTGGTTTGATGCCCAAACTAGGGAGGCCAAAATACACCATAAATAGCAATACCAATACTGGGACACCTCTAAAGATATAGGTATAGATATCGATTAAAAAGGAGATGCTTTTAATTGACAGCCTATGCAAACTCGAGAGCACTAGACCAACCGCAAGGCCAGTCATGCTGCAAACGAGCGTTACCATCACGGTATTGACAACACCATGCCCCAGATATAACAGAATATCTAAAAGACTCACTGCTGCATTTCCTGGGGAATCAGTTCATCCATTTATCTAGGATGGCTTTAATTTTCTCAGGGCCTAATTCAGTAAGGTATTTGTCAAAATCATCCCGCAACTTTGATCCTTTAGCAAAAGCAAATCCCAACTTATCATAGCCCTTAAAGACATAGGCACTTTCTAGCGGCAGCTTCAGTTTATTTTTATAGTTCATGAAAACAGGCTCTTCGATGAAGGCCAAATCAAGATTTCCATTCTGAAGATCAGTCACTACTTCGGCATAAGAGGGATACAGTTTTACTTTGCTTAAAGAGTAATAACCCTTGGGTTCAAGTTCATTTCTGATTAAATCATCGTAAGCCATGCCACGTGGATAGCCAATTGAATATTTCTTAAGCTGGTTCAAGTCTGTAATCTGAATATTTTTACTTTTAGTACTCACTAAATGCCAAGAGTTATCGTAATACGGCTGAGAAAAATCCATTGCTTCTTTACGTTTATCGGTAATCGAAATACCAGAGAAAGCGACGTCTGCTTGACCGCTAGAAACTGCCCCTAGCATCCCCTGCCAATCATATGGAGTGACTTTGATGGTGCAACCACGAGCCTTGCAATAACCTTGAAAAATATCCATATCGACGCCCACGATCTGACCATTTTGATCAAATAGCATGGGTGGAGATGCTGGCGATACAGCCACCTTAATCTCTTTCGAACTCGTCCCCTTTGAGCATGCAATGATTCCGAAGCTCAAGATGGTGGCTAAAAATATTAAAAAAAGGCGCTTCATATTAGGACTCCTGGGATTAAGATGGATTGGCTTTATCGATGAAATAGCTGATAGATGCCTACTCCAACAATTTACACTAAATAATAGGACTGACTATAGTGGTTTTAAACCTTTCTAGATGGTCCTAGTTGAAATCAAACGGGCAACGAAAGAATGAAGCAACAGCCAAATAGGCGTTGGTCTTGATGGTCAACTTGCCCATCATCATGGCCAACAGACTCACTCTGCGTCACCGTCAATGCTGAATTAGAAATACCAATTGAGCCCGCGTAAATAATAGGCATACCTAGAACATTAAGCAGGATTGAGATCGGCGTACGAAATAATTTTCCAGCAGCCTATAGATTCAGTCCAAACAACAAAAGAAAATTTGCAAATAAAAATACAACAAGTGTTAATTTGCATTTCATATTTATGTTAATAAAAGTGTGGTCAAGAGGGCGTAACCCTTCTAATCTACAGCCTAAATTCATGAAATCTACTTGATTATTTGTTCACATTAGGTAAATGAGCAATTTCGCCAATCCCCAAGTATCATTTGAGTTTTACAACAAACCGTTGCTTAATTTTGAAAGTGTTCCGCTTTTAATAACGGTAGTCCTTTTTTCAATATGAATCCAGAGTTTGAAATCCTCTTTTCCAAGTCAAAACAAGATCGCTCGCTAAAAACGATGGCGGATATTCTGCAAGCGGCTGAGCAATTGACAGCAGAAGCTGATCCAGAGCTATTTACTAGCAGATCTCTGGCGCAAAAGTCAGGCTATGCTTTAGGTACCCTAGTTAGACGCCTTGGCACCATTGAAAATGTTTTTTTATGGGCCATCAAAAAAGGTAGAGGCACATTACTAAATGAATTTGCTCTGAGGATTGCTCAATTCGATGCGGATGTTTCTGTTCAAAAATTTGCAGAAGATCTGGTTGACATTGCATTTGCTAACATTCAAAAAGTTAATCCTAAAGTCATGCGTTTTTTTGAGAATAGGATTACTAAGCAACAGGGTCTCCCAGCGGATTACTTTTCTTACTGGGATTGTTTTGTTGAGCCGTATTTAGAATCAGCCCAGAGAAATAAAACGGATACTTTTAGACAGATGCCAAAAGATGAAGCAACCTTAATTATTAGAAATCTCTGTTTATTAGTAGAGCGGCCCTTTATTGAAGAAAACCCCATAGCAGGTACTGAGGAACATCGACGCATAGCAGTCGATGCCTTTATTAGGCTTCTTAGTAAATGATCTAGTTATCCAACACGAGCCTTGCCTTAGAGCTCTATAGCTATACAGGCACTACCGTTACTCGCTGAACCATCCCCAAATCAGAGTACTGCAGCATTTGGCTATGCAAGATATAAGGCCCTACAAAATCATTAAATCGCATACGGAAAGTGATTGAGGTGGGATTCTCTGCGGTTCCACCCAGAGGTAGCGTAACGGTATCGCACCAATAAGGATCCACTGGATTACCGTTGATTCTAGTAATGAACATCGGATTGACATGAATATGGAACGCCTGGGCAATACCATTGCAATTAAAAATAGTCCACTCCTCCACGGCGCCCAGAATCACATTCTGAATAATGGTATTAGCAGGTTGCAACTCGTAATCATATTTGGGAAACACAAACGGAGGGAAGTATTTTGAACCCTCCATCGGTTTTCCTGTTAGCTTTGCAATTTCTTCTTTTGCTAAGGCACTATTCTTTTTGTATGCCTCGGCAATCTCTGAAGCTATATTTGTTGCGCCAGCCAATGCCTTATCAATCGTAGAAGGGTTATTACGAGAAGAATCAAGATGATCGTTACCAAGCATATTGAAAATAATGCTACGCTTTTTACCACCCGCACTTGCAAACTCTTCATCAGTAATTGGTTTTAAGAAACTACTCACAGGCAATGGAGCGGGAGCCAATGTCATTACTTTTTTCTCATTTACTACAACAATCTTAGCCAGAACATCTCCCGGCAAAATAACAGTTTGCTTACCCTTTGCAATTTTGACAGGTAGTGATCGAAGCAAGTAAGTACCAGGCTTACCGGCTTTGATCAATACTGATGAGCGGTTACCGGCTGCGAGCAAAATACCCTTGCCCTTGCCCTCGCCTCGCCCATCCGGATGTTCTTGATAAGTAGTACTACCCCATCCATCAATCGTGTATTGATTAAGGGTATGGCCATCTACACTCAAATTTAGATAATTAAATACTTGTGTATTTATAAAGCGCCATCGCTGCACTTCCCCACTTTGCATCACAATAGTGGGTTGACGCACGCCATTAATCAACACAGGCTGGGTATCTACATAGTCATCGCTAGTGCTATCAATTCCATGACCTGTTGGTTGGTTGGCAATTTGGGCAAACTTCTCTAATAGACCATCCTTAACGCCATAGTTATTCGCAATCTCCTTACTTGCAAAATAAGGTGCCTGGAATAAGAAAATCAACTCCTTTGCTTCTGCCATCTCTGGCAAATCATCCACGGGACCACGAATCATGATTGCCCCGGACATGAGGCTAGCTACCTGAATAGCACTACTACCATGGTATTGAGGGTGGTAATAAAACGGTCCTTCAGGATGATCATTAGGAATAGAGTAAACATACTGTCTTGAATCACCGTTAGGTAAAACACCGCCAATGTTAGGATCAATCACATAATCACCATATTCCAGAGGCTTTCGATCGGAATAGATGCCTGGGTAAACGTGCAAACCGTGGGTATGTAGATTTGTTGTATTGGGCTTCATGTAATTCGTGGGATCACGAAATGCCAAGAATGGGGGATTGACAGGTAAGTTGTTCACGAGTCGAATGCGTAACTGATCTCCGCCCTTCACGACTAATGTAGGGCCAGAGTAACTTGGGCCCTGAGCATCATAGCCATATGCCCGCAATGAGACAGGATATTGCTTGCCAGGATCTGCTCCTGCTAACTTCGTATCAAAATAGGACGCTGTCAAAGTGACATCTAATAAACCACCTTTAGCCTCCAGTATCGTCGGCTGAACAAAGGTTTGCTGAGGGTTAGTTCCATTTTTTTCTTCTTCACGACTACAAGCTGTAAAGCTTGCAGGAACGACGATGCCCGAAGCTAGTGTGGCGCTCACGCGCAAGAAATGCCGGCGATCAATTGGGAGATTCTTATTTGCCATGTTTGCGCATATTTAACGTATTTACTTTAGGCAATCGCCAAGAAAGCATTCGGAGTCATTTGCCTTACGGCTGCCTGACCCAATTGACCAGACTCATTACTACCCCAGCCAAGTAGTTGGTTTTTACCAATGGCTAATGCATGCCCCTCGCCAGCAGCGATGGCTCGCACTCCAGATAAATTCGGAATGAGTGTTGGGGTGATGCGGGATTTCAGATCTCCCAGTCCAAGCTGACCAAATCCATTCCATCCCCAGGCATAGACTTTTCCAGATGCTGACAAGGCGAGAGAGTAATGCATCCCTGCAGCAATGGCGATGATCTTTTCTGGAAATGGTATGGGTTTTGGTTTGGTAAGAAATGTTTGGCTATGTTGCTGATCAGCCTGACTCAAGCTGATTTGTCCAAAATGATTACTACCCCAGCCTAGCACGTTACCGTCGATAGTTAGTGCTAAAACATGAGTAGATCCAGCTGCAATATTCTTGATCTTAGGACTCAGAGAAATAGGCTCTGGGCTTGTCACCGTATTTAAGTGACCCAAACCTAATTGCCCCGCGGAGTTACTCCCCCACCCATAGACTCTTTGATCTTGAGAGAGCGCAATCATGAAGTTGTCACCAATCGCAATATCTTGAATCTCAGGAAGAGAAGCAATCACTTCTGGCGATGCATTCATTTGCGTTGATGGGCGCCCTAGAGCGCCATCTGTATTAAAACCCCAGGTATACACTTTGCCTAATTGATCTACGGCAGCATATAAAAACTGTCCAGCTACAACCTTAGACACATTACTGATGCCATTGATGAGAGTAGGCTCTTCAGCGAATACATTCTGACCACTAACGCCCACTTGGCAAAATCCCCAGATCAATGATTGCTGCTGATCAGAGACTCCCAGACTGACACCGAAACCTGCAGAGATATCAGAACAACGGGATGGCTTTCCAACGAATGCTGGCTTAGCATCTGCTACTTTGAAGGAGCTACAAATATCCACAAAAGGTGGCATTACACGACCACTACCAGCGCCACCCCAACCCAATACTTGACCAGACTTTAACAAAGCTAAAGTCTGATCCTTACCTCCCGAAATAGATATAACCTGGAATAAATCAACCTGTAAACCCGCTTTGAAATTAAACATAAAGCGTTGAAAGACTCAATTAAGGACCAACAGGGGAAGCCCGATTAAAGTAAGCAAAGCCCTCTTTCATAAAAGGGTTCGTACCCAAGGCTTCAGGCGAAGTATTCGGTGGATTATCTGGACCAAGCGCCTGGTTGTAGTTCACCTTACCTCTGAAGCAACCAACGGAGTGGGGGTACTCCCTATTAAGGACATAGTGATAGGTGAACTTCCTTGTGCCATCGGGCATAGTGATTTCGGATTCAGTCCCATGACAAATATCTAAGTCTGCATTGGTCAGTTCTCTACCATCGGGTCCGCGAGGACCGGTGATTGGAAAGCCATCTAATGCAAATCCATAGACAGGAGACTGTTGACCTGAAGTACCCTGATCAAAACATTTCCAAGAATAGCTATGGTGGTGATATTGCTGATTGTAGGGGTGGCCGTAACACTGATCTGTGGGTAAGGCATTAAGGGGGTTGTAGTAGTTGCCGCTAGCATCATTCGCTTTTTCAACGTGCCATACCGCACCAGTCAATGTGATGCCCACAATTAAAGAGTTAATCGGATAGAACCCACTTTTCACTGGATTTAATGGCAAAAAAGAAACCAGAGGATATGGAGAAATTCCAATTGCGGCTGCGTTTACATATGCTGGATTGCCTGTAGCTACACTAGTACCAGCAGGGTTAGTGCCACCCGGTAAGGCCGCATAGTAAGAATAAGCAGGATCGCTAGATTGCACTGGATAAGTTCCCATCGGTGTAGAGGGCAAACCGTTACCAACAAAAAGGCGAGTGCCTTGACCAGGGAAGCCATAAACATCTTGCGTTGGAATGGTCAGCATCTGAAAAACACTACCTTGGGGATCGTATACGGTTGCATTATTCGATCCTTGAACTAAAGGAATTTTTGAAAGAGTAATGATGTTTGTACTGGTATCCGTCCAAGATGTAGCTAGTTGACTCAGAGTGGCAGGCATCTGGGCCACACCAGAAAAAATAAAATCAATGCATTGCGCATTTCTGGCGCAAGTAACATTACTTACTCCATTGGCACTGGTCACTAAGGTAGTGATTTCTGTTGATGCAGATGTGGATGTAGACGAACTATCTGATCCACCTCCACCGCAGGATACTAATATTGCCGCAGATCCCAGACATAAACTAAAGATTAGGCCTGTTTTGGTACACACCTCAGAGCGAACTGTCTTGCACGCCTCTTTGAATATTTCAATTGCCTTCAATTTCACTTGTATTCCTCAGGCATTATTTTCTAAATTGATCTGGAATTTAGCATTCAGAGGTGGCAAATAGACTGGGTAATGTGTTCACATTTGAGAAATCAATAGATAGCCGTAAACCCATGTATTAATTAGGTTTTTTAGACCACTATTAAGATACTTTTTTAGCGTTCCTATTTTTTGCAATTCAAAAGTGTCAAAATAAATGGGCTACATTGTGTTTTTCTGTGCCAAGTTGGGTCTGTTGGCGTTAAAACAGCTCTTTTAATCCGTTAGTCGCGAGTTCGAAAACGTAGTTTCGGCGCAGCCAATCTCGCCCGACCCACCATATTAAGTAGCAGCATGTAACTAGCGTCGAAAAATACTAGCCAATGATCCGCTGGACTTTTAATGCCACTTATCGACTACAAGCGGACCTTGGCAGACATGATCTCCAATATCAGCCTTTTCCGCTACCAACTACCTTACCGAAGTTAATTGCACTTCATACAATCAGCTGCCCTTGGCTACCTTCGCATCTTTTAACAAAGTATTCACTGCCTGCTGTCGACGTTGTTGCACCAGCTCTTGAGCAAGATTATTTCTCACTTGATCAAAAGGGGCTATTACAAATGGACGCACATCATCTAACTTAACTATATGCCAGCCATTATTGGTTCTAATAGGGCTTTGAGCGACCTGCCCTTTACCTAAATTAACAATAAGAGTGTCGATTGGCGGCGCCAATTGTGCTGGCAACACCCAACCCACTACCCCGCCTTTAGCACCAGAAATCTTCTCTAGTGATTTGTCTTTAGCTAGCGTTTCAAACTTTGCGCCACCATTAACTTGTTGAATGATGGCTGCGGCCTCTGATTCAGTGGCCACTTGAATTTGCGATACCTCATACTGTTTTGAGTTTTGTGGCTCCTTACTCAATGCTGCTTGACGGTCATACTCTGCCCGAACATCCGATTCTGTTACCGGATTTTGCTTGAAGTACTCTGCAAACCAGAGCTCTAACAGCGTGTTTTGTTGAGCCAACTTCAGCTTAAGGGCATTGTTATCTTTGTTTAACAATCCTGTTTTTTTAATGTCCTGTGTAATGACTTCACGAGCCACCAAATCATTGAGTAAATTTTGACGAAGCTCAGGAGAATCCTTGGCGCCATTGGCAACTGCCATAGTCACCATTTCATTTAATTGGCTGGTGTAAATTTTGCTGCCATTCACTGTTGTTAAGACGGGGCCAGACTGGGCGTAAGCGGCAATCATTGCACCGAGTAATGTCAAGGCGATCAGCGCTTTGGATAGGAGTTTGAAATACATAAAAATGACCTAAAAAAATATCAAAATAAAAAAGGGGGAAAGAAGGATGATGGCCCTAGCTTGAAGAGCCATCTTCCGCAGCTCACCAGCTGTACATTGCGCCTAATGAGCCACCAATTCCTCTAAAGCTGTAAGCGCCGTTGCCTTGCTCAAGATCAAGCGTGGCATAAGCGCTAATCTTATTGCCTAAATTGTATTTAGCGCCGCCTTTAATCACCACCATATTGCCCATGCTTGGAGTTCCATTGGAATACAAGGTTGGGCCGTAGTTTGGATTATAAGCAGCAGCCATGGTACTTGGACTCATCAGATCATGAACCCATGACACGCGTAAGAATGGACGCAATACTTCTTTATTGCTCAATTGCATATCGCCACTAATTTCCGTACCTAAGGAGACTGGTACGGCAGTATTGATATTGGAGCCATAGTAAAAGCCAGAGCCCAAACCACTGAAATACTCATTAGCCCCATTTTGGCGAATCTGGGTTGGGGCAATAGCGACAAATGGGGTGACTTGTAGGGTGCGCTTTCCTTCTGGATTGGGTAGTAAGTTGTAACCAGCCTCAACACGCGCGCTCAAAATATTACTATGCACGTTCACACCTGAGGAGGTATTGAAGTTCAAGGCTTGCAACTGACGGTTAAAGCTGCCGCTACTACCCCCAAGATAACCAATAGCCGACAGATAAGCAGACTCATGACGCGCACCAAAATAAAACGATGCGCCATAGTTGGTCGCTGATCCTGGAGTCGCTGGTGTGCTTGCGCTGCTGTACGTATAGTTGGATTGCGATACTGTCAGCGCTGCTCCGCCAATGAACTTGCCATCATTTGACTCCGCTTCAATACCGATAGATCCACCATAGACCTGATAGGCTAAGTTATTACTATTGCTAGTGCCACCAAAAGGTGTGATCCAAGTTCTGGCATCACGCGGATTACCTTGGATACTTGGCAGATTCTCACCATCTGCCGGTAAAGTACCGGTAGCTATTTGTGGCGCTACTGGAGTATTAGCTAAGCCTAACCCTGTCATCATTGCTCTAGGGTTTTTAGTGGTTGCAATAAAGCTATCGCCGACTCGCCATGAGTTCATACGATCCGATACAGTGCCTACCGCGCGTGTCACTGCCTGATAGTTTGCTTGCGGCATTGCCTGTATGGCAGAGCCAGCAAGTTGGTTATAGCCCTGCTCTAAATCACCTACTGTAGGCAGAGTGACCAACTGCGCGGTAGCTGCTTGGAAAAATCCATTGCTACCAGCAGTTTGATTTAAGCCAATCGCATTTCCCACTTGAGATGCGAATGAAGATAAACCGGCAGGAGTAAAGTTGGCAGTAGAAACTAGTTGTAAATTAGTGGGAGATTTGATAAGACTTATATCCATAATGGCAGTGCTATCAATCGTAAACGCATCATCTATTGCCAGTGTGGAAAACGCACTATTAGCCCTTATGGTCTCTGTTTGCGCCGTAGTACCCGGTTTAATCAAACCCGCATTGAGGAAATTCGCTTGTGCCTTACCTGCTAAATTGAAAGTGCCAGATTCTTCTAACATCACAAGGTCAGACAGGCCGGCATTGTGATCGAGATTAATACCCAAAATGCCAGTACTCGTCTGATTAAAGGTGCCAACAAATCTTTGAATAGAAGCCGTATTTTCCGAGCCCGAATGGCTAATGAAATAGCCCTTATTGGTAAAGGTATTACCGCCCATGAAACCTAAACCACCAACTGATGTAAACCGTGCACGCTCATGATTGATAAAACTGACATTGGCAGCGGTCGGATTGGTGATCCTACCGGCAATCGTGCCATGGTTTTGGAAATCATTGACCCCTGGGCTAAGAATTTCCACAGCTTTATCTGCTAACGCATCACCTACCAAAATGCTGCCATAGTTCACCAACTGATTGTTCGCACCATTGATTGCAATCGCTGTTCCGCCGCCAGAGGCAGATACAACACTACCAGGGGCAATCGTGATGAATGGATCGGCAGTACCGTTTACTGTACTAGCGTAAACAGCCTTTGCTCCTGTTCCTGAAACCGTAATAGAGGCATTGACGTTCACCTTCACAACACCGCCATCACCGGTGCCTGTTCCGCCGCCGTGTCCCACACTACCGTTTTCCATGTCAGTTCCACCGCCGCCGCCAACCGATTCGGCAAGAACGCCGAAGGCGTTCTTACCAGAGGTGGAGATTGGCGCATTGACGTTGACAGTAACTGCTCCACCATAACCCTTACCGGCGTTATAAGTAGGACTGACGTCATAACCAAAGCTCAATTGTCCTGAGGTCACAAAGACACCACCACCACCACCTACTGACTGCGCCAAAATACCGACTGCATTAAGACCCCTTGTAGCAATGCTCGAATTATTAGTCACGGTAACCGCGCCGCCATTACCATTACTAGAGCCACTGGGTACAGCACCAATAGCGAGATTGTCCTCATTATTGATACTGGCATTAGCATTTTTACTCACAATCGATACGTAACCACCACCACCACCTACTGACTGGGCAACGATACCAACTGAACCACTTCCTGATGTGGTGACACCGCCGCCACTTTGGGTGATATTCACTGCCCCACCATTACCTACAGCACCATTGTTGCCACCCAATGAACTTTGATTGAGGTTGATCGATCCGCCTGACGAAGTTGCCACCACATAACCACCGCCGCCACCGATGGATTGTCCAAAGATGCCAATGGAATTACTGCCGCTAGTTGATACAGAATTGGTATTCGTAATACTCACAGCGCCGCCATTACCACTAACTCCATTAGCGGTCGAGCCTGATTGATTACCACCACCTAAACTGAAATTCGCTGTGAGATGCGTACTATTCGTGGTCGTTTGTGCCACTGAGCCAATACCACCGCCACCACCAACCGATTGACCAAAGATGCCTACGGCATTATCTCCACTCGTGATCACTTGGGCTGCGTTAGTTAAGTTGGTCGTGCCACCATTGCCGCTCGTACCACCTGCACCACCACCGCCCAATGAAAATGTTGCACTTCTAGATTCCACAGAAGAGGCTTGAATGACACTCGAAGCGCTACCCCCGCCACCGCCAACGGATTGCGCCAAAATGGCAATGGCGTTTTTACCACTGGTTTGCAAAACGGTACTAGCTCCAGTTACGCTGACAGTCACAGTATTGCCATTACCGCTAGCACCACCCTCGCCACCCAGGAAAATTGATACAGAGGTGCTCCCGCTATTGGTGCTACTCGTTGAACTGGTAGATCCAGCATTACCACCACCACCGCCAACGGACTGAGCAAAAATACCAAAGGCATTATCTCCCGCTGTCGACACGCTATTGCTTGAGCTAATAGTCACTTGATTACCACTACCAGCACCGCCACCGCCCATACCTAGAGCAAAGGCTGCGCTATAAGCACCGCCGTTTGATTGAGTAGTCGATGAACCAGAGTTACCGCCGCCACCACCTACGGACTGAGCAAAGATCCCGTAACTACCAATACCGCTAGTCGTAATTTGTGAGGCATTCGTCACTGATGCTACCCCGGCATCGCCACCAGAACCGCCACTTCCACCAAGACTTGCGGCGATAGATACGCCACTATTGGCTTGAGATGAAGCGCCCCCCGCACCCGCTGTACTAGAGTTACTCGTGCCATTGTCAGAAATTGAACTCGTCGTTGCTATAGCAGAGTTATTAACAGCGCTGGCATTACCACCGCCACCACCGACTGATTGCGCAAAAATGCCGTGTGACAGTGCACCATAAGTAGTAATGAGTGAGCCAGCTTGACTACTATTTACAGTCACCGCATTTCCAAATCCCGCATTGGCATCAGAGCCTCCTAGGCCAAATGCCACCGCATTACTACCACCAGTTCCACTGGTGCTCGCTGAAGAGACGCTGTTACCGCCGCCGCCGCCGACCGATTGAGCAAAGATGCTAGATGAGTTATTGCCATAGGTCTGCAAGTTACCCGTGTTATTGACAGTTACCGTACCAGCATCACCACTGGTGCCAGCGTTACCACCGAGTGCTAATGAAACACTGGTCTTACTACCATCAGCGTTACTAGTGGCAGAACCACCACTACCACCGCCGCCACCAACAGACTGTGCGAAGATGGCCGCTGAGTTATCAGATAAGCCAAGAGCGAGGCGTTGCGAAGACAGTGCTGCAGTAGATGCATAACCAGTCTGAATCACGCCGCTGTTCGTTACCGAAACATTATTAGCAAACCCGCCGCTAACACCATAACCGCCAACTGTCAGGCCGACTGCTGTGCCATTGTCTGATCCCGCTTGGCTACTATTTTGGCCAGATGCAGAGTTACCAGCAACAGATGAGTTAGCTGTATTGGAAGTTGTTGGCGTACTCGAGCCGCCTGCTCCTGCAGAACTGCTCCCCGAAGAAGTAGGTGCCGCTGCAACGGTGGAAGACGTGCTGCTCGATCCCCCGTTACCACCACCGCCACCTACTGACTGGGCAAAGATACCATTTGAATTAATCCCTTGTGTCACGATCGTGTCCGTATTGGTCACGCCAACACCTACATCAGCCACGCCAGCAGTACCAGAACTACCGCCGGTGCCACCCCAGCCTCCCAAAACCAAACTGACCGCAGCAGCGCCGCCCGCATTGCTTGTTGAACTGGTAGAGCTTGAACTACCACTGCCACCACCGCCACCAACCGATTGCGCGAAGATACCACTGGCGAGGTCACCAGCAGTCATAATCGAACCGGAATTCGTCACCGCTACTGTGCTAGCGGTACCTCCGGCACCACCAAAGCCACCGACTGAAAGAGCTGCTGAATATTTGCCACCATCGGCGCCAGACGTACTAGAGCCGCCAATACCACCACCGCCACCAATCGATTGTGCAGTAATACCATTCGCTTGGGCGCCTGACGTATTAATGATGCTACTGCTAGCAACCGTCACTGCATTACCCGTACCGGAGTTACCACCAAAACCACCAACGGCCATCGATGTAGAAACACCACTATCAGGTGCTGTATCACTGGTTGTTGGTTGAGGCGTACTATTTGAGCTGCTGCTGCTCGAGGTATTCGTCTGCACCAGATTAGTTGCAAGATAAGTGGCTGCTTGGCTACCAACGCCAGTTAAGCCATTAATCTGTGCCCCCACGACGGAAGTTAATCCATTCGTATTGCTACCTGGACTGGTGCTCACTTGGGTAGTTGCTACTCCACCATTACCACCACCGCCGCCAATAGACTGGGCAATGATAGCTGTCGATTGTTGTCCGGTAGTGGTGAGTGTGCCACCTGAGTAAACATTCACCTGATTCGCATTACCGCCATTGCCACCCCAGCCACCGAGCGAGAATCCAACGCCATAGTTGTTGCTAGTAGTGTTACTTTGGGTCAATCCGCCATTACCACCGCCACCGCCAATCGATTGCGCCAAAATTGCAGGTGCACTCATACCATCAGTGGTAATGGAGCCTGTTGACTGATTTTGATTGCTATACACGTTAACAACACCATTGCTGTTGGCGCCATACGCACCTTGACCACCGATCGATAGGGAAATAGATCCTTGACTGGCAATCGCATTCGATATCGCATTACCACCGTTGCCACCGTTACCGCCAATCGATTGCGCCACAATACCTGCAGCTTGATCATTGGTAACACCAGTTGTTGAACTGTTTGGGTTTGCCGTACTAATGTTACCGGTCTGGGTAATCGTTACACCTTGAGAGGTACCGTTATAAGCACCAGATCCACCGACGGTTAAGTCGAACGTACTTTCATTACCAGTCCACTCCTGGCCCCCAACAGCAAAGCTGATGCTATTGCTGCCATTACCACCAGCGCCACCAATGGACTGACCTAAAATACCAATACCGTTCAAGCCGTTAGTGGTGATATTTTGAAGGGTGTTAATCTCCACCCCGCTTGCAGTTCCACCAGCCCCGCCAGTAGCGCCTACGTTGATCGCAACAGCACCGCCCCATACAGAAGCACCTTCATTGACAGCTGTCCCACCATTACCACCCGACCCACCAATACTTTGCGCTACAAGACCGAGGGATTGATTACCGGCCACACTGATAATGCCGCTGTTATATAAAGAAACTGCACCACTTCTACCACCATCACCGCCAGCCCCACCAATCCCTACGCTAATAGTCGAACCCTTAGAATGGCCCAGTCCTTCACTAATACCGCCATTACCGCCTACGCCACCAATACTTTGCGCGAGGATACCGGTAGATTGAGATTGAGCGGTCGTAATAGCGTTGTAGTTATTGACAGTGACGGTATTGGCAGTGCCGCCCGATCCACTACCGCCGCCCAAAGACAGCTCCGCACTACCATCTTCGGCCATTGAACCAGCATAAGTACTACCACCGTTACCGCCACTACCGCCAATGGATTGGGCAATGATGCCCAGTGACAACATTCCTTTGGTAACGATGATGGCGCTATTGTTCACATTCACTGTGTTGGCTGAGCCACTACTTGAACCATAACCACCGACACTCACCGCAACAGATTTCGAGTCTGCAATAGAGGGACCAACAGCAATACCACCATTACCGCCACTACCACCAATGGATTGGGCGACAATACCGGAAGATTGATCTCCAGTTGTGGAAATAGTGACACCAGAACCTGTGCTGACGTTAACAGCCCCTGCGGCACCACCAGCACGACCGTCACTGCCTATGTTCGCGGTTGCATTTACACTCTCTGAAGCAGTGCCCGAGAAACTAGAGCCTGCATTACCACCGCCACCGCCAATCGATTGAGCCAAAATGCCAGTGGCCAATAGCCCGTTCGTACTAATCATGTAGTTTCCAGAAGCTGGGTTATTGACATTGACAGTAGTTGTATTAGCGTAACCAGCACTGCCACCGCTTCCAGATAAGGTAACCGTTGCTGCTATTGGATCTTCGGAAGCAGTTAAAGACACAGCTCCTGCGATGGCATTGCCGCCTGCACCACCAGACCCACCAATGGATTGGGCAACAATACCGCCGGACTGATCACCATTTGCAGTAATACCTGCCGAGTTTGTGACTGTTACTACATTAGCAGTAGCACCACCCCCGCCACTACCCCCAACACTGACAGCTAATGCGGCTGAACCGTCATCCTCCTCTGAATTGACTAAAAGTGATCCTGCGACAGCCATACCGCCGTTACCACCTGAGCCGCCAATACTTTGCGCAAGAATTGCTGATGACATAGCGCCATTGACAGCCAGTGCTACGCTATTCGTGATATTGATTACACCTGACGCGCCACCACCTCCACCGCTTCCACCCACGCTGCTGGTAAAACTAAAGTCGCCGGTAACAGAACCGCCAGCCGCTAAGCCGCCATTACCACCATTACCACCAATGCTCTGAGCAATAATGGCTGAGGATAAGGGGCCTGTGGTACTAATAGCACCTAAACTTGCGTTCGTTACCGTGACATCACCAGCACCACCGCCGCGCCCACCCGAACCAGCAAGGTTAAATCCAAGAGCCCCATTAGCACCAACGATTGCGCCAACAGAATAGCCACCGTGGCCACCGCTACCGCCGATTGACTGAGCCAATATGCCAGGATTGTTACCTGCTGCAACCACTCCCGAATCACTGGCATTGACAAATGCGCTGGTGTTATTTGTTGTGATTGATCCATAATTGTCCACAGTCACCGTTTTAGCAGTACCGCCCGCAGCTCCAGCGCCACCAATAGACAGATCTGCTGAGATGCTAAGACTGAGACTGCCTGCGCCACTAAGCCCACCATTACCGCCACCTCCGGCAATCGCTTGCGCCAGAATTGCAGCGCCACCGCCGCCCTGAGTAAGTAAGCTACCTTTATTCGTAAGCGAAATGTCATAGGCGAATCCACCACTCGTACCAGCGCCACCAACACTCACGTCGCCACTAAATTCCATGCCGGCACTACCTGAAATGTCAAAACCCCCATTACCGCCTCCGCCGCCAATGGATTGGGCTATCAGCGCGCTCGCTGCCGAACCCGAAGTAGTAATGGGGCCCTCGTTGGTCAAGGTAACCGGACCCCCGACGCTTCCCCCTCCGCCACTCCCTCCTACACTGAGGGCTAAACTGGCAACGCCACCGCCTGAAAGCGCAATGCTGGCACCACCACTACCACCACCACCACCAATAGTCTGCGCTAAGATACCGTGTGACCTTGCACCAGTGGTAGTAATTGAGCTGTGATCCCACACACCGCTATTACTTTGATTCTCAACCGTTACCCTGTCGCTGTCACCGCCCGAGCCGCCGGTACCGCCGATACTCAAAGATGCTGAATAGGAGCCGCTATAGCTACCAGAAACAGCCACTCCACCGACGCCGCCGCCACCGCCCGTCGAGTTGGCAATTAAACCAGGGGAATCACTTCCAGAAGTAGAAATATTGACGCCGGCAGTTGCAGCATAAACATTGCCACCGCCACCGCCATTACCTCCTGAACCACCAAAAGCGGTAGACAGTGATGCTTCGCCGCCGGAGGCAATTTGAATTGCATAACCGCCGTTACCGCCGCCGCCGCCCAAAGATTGGGCAAGTATGCCGGGCGAGCCTACGCCTGAGGTAGTAATCAGCGCGCCAGGTGCTGGACTCCCCGCAGTGAAATAAATAGTACCGCCAGTCGCTGAAGCGCCCCCTGATTGCGTTGGCGTGTTGTAGCAAGGGAGTACATACGATACGTTAGTAGAAGATGTGCAGTTAACCCCAACCGGGCCGCCGCTACCACCCGTGCCACCCTGACTACCCGCACTGGCTCCAAAACTAATGATAGCTGCGCCCGATGTCGACATTGCGCCGCCGCCAGAACCGCCGCCACTGCCAATCGATTGTGCCAAGATGCCTGCAGAATTGGGTTCGGTCGTCGTGATGCTATTGCTGTTAGCAACCACAATTTCACTACCGCTACCTCCACTACCTCCAGACCCGCCTACTGCCACAGTAAACGAAACAACGGATAAAAAACTAGAGATGCCCATCCCTCCGACACCGCCACCGCCTCCAACGGATTGAGCAAGAATACCGAATGCACCACCATTGGTGCTTGCAGTATTTGATAAGCCGTAACCCGTATTAATCCTGCCGGTGTTATTGACAGACACTGCTGCGCCATCGCCACCACCGCCACCAGTACCGCCGATGGCAACAATGCCTTGAGCCATGCCTCCACTGCCACCGCCGCCACCAATACTTTGCGCATAAAGCCCCATAGATGATGCGCCGGTTAAAGTGATGTCACCTAAATTTGAGAGTGTGATCGACCCACCTGTGGCTGCCTGTCCACCATTTGCTCCTAAAGAAATCAATCCTGCTGAAGCTCCAGCAGAGCCCCCAGACCCACCTACCGATTGGGCATTAATGCCGAAGCCGCCGACCATTGCGCTTGTTAGAGTTCCCTGATTGCTAACAGAAATCGAGTCGGCGGAGGCGCCATTTCCACCGTTACCGCCACCGCCTCCACCAAAAATACCGCCTGCAGAATCGCCGCCGCCGCCGCCTGTGCCACCCATACTTTGAGCAAAAATGGGAATTGATAAAGCGGATTGAATGTTTCCAGAGTTAGCAACCGTCACAGTGCCACCCACGCCTCCATAACCGCCTCCGCCACCAGCGCCAGGTGCAATGACACCGGTAGTGTTACCACCTCGACCGCCATTGCCCCCATAACTCTGGGCAAAAATTCCGTAACTGCCAGCCGTATTTCCCGCTACGAATGAAGTGGTATTTGATACATACACTGCACCGCCAGATGCGCCATCACCCCCGACACCCGCATCACCATTCTGATTATTTCTGCCACCATCTCCGCCATTGCCTCCGCCAGAAACTGCATAAATTCCAGTAGAAGAGAGAGTTGTAGATGAAACAGCGCCGTTGACAAACCAAGCGTTAACCGGGGCAGCAGTACCACCAAGAACGCCGTTTGCAGCGTGGTATCCGTAACAATTTGCATCCGTATTGGCACCGCCATCTCCACCCCGACCACCTGTGGCCAAAGCATAAACTCCAGTACCGTAACCACTAGAGGCCAAATTACCTTGATACACGTCGAGCGGGTTTGGTGATCCGGTAGAACCATAAAAGCCATTACCGGCTTGGCAACTAGTACCATTCATCTTGTTGCCCTGTTGCCCATTAGCCCCAATCGAGGTTCCAGAACCCATGTACGGCGTATTGGTAGTTGGTGCCACCGGTTGCGCAAACACATTCGAAGCGCTCAGTACTAAACCAAAAAAGGCAGTAGAAACAATGCCTGATTTCAATACCTTTAACTCCCGATTTTCTTGTAAGGATTTCAATACATTTTTCATATATGAGCTCAAGCGAAACGAGAGCCGGCCCATCTCTGGATGAAATACAAAGATGGGTCTTCTCAACGATGCAAAAATATTGCTAATAGGGTAATTACTCAAAAGGCTCTAAGAAAGTATTTGAAGATTCAGTTAACGACGAATTGGGGAAGTCGGGGAGGCCACATTTTGATAGAGGAAGCCCTCTTTCATAAAAGGATTCGTACCAAAATCTCCCGGTGGCGTGTTCGGCGGATTGTCAGGCCCAAGCGCCTGGTTGTAATTCACCTTGCCTCTAAAGCAACCGACTGAGTGTGGATACTCTCTATTGAGTACGTAGTGATAAGTGAGTTTCTTTGTGAATCCGCCGCGTCCATCAGGAATGTCGAGTTCGGATTCTCTTCCATGACAAATATCTAAATCTGCATTGGTCCATTCCTTACCATCAGGTCCGCGTGGACCAGTGATTGGAAAGCCATCTAATGCAAATCCATAAACAGGAGACTGCTTACCAGATGTACCCTGGTCAAAGCATTTCCAAGAATAGCTATGGTAGTGATATTGCTGGTTGTAAGGATGACCGTAACACTTGTCATTTGGTAAAGCATTTAGAGGGTTGTAGTAATTTCCGCTAGCGTCATTTGCTTTTTCTACATGCCATGCTGCGCCAGTTAGCGTAATACCCACAATTAAAGAATTGATTGGGTATGCCCCGCTCACTACAGGATTTAAGGGAATACGCCCCTCCAACGGGTAAGGAGAAATTCCAATCGCAGCAGCATTGACATATCCTGTTGGCGGCTGGCCTGTGGCTGGAGTAGTACCAGCAGGGTTCACACCGCCAGGTAAGGCCGCATAGTAAGAATAGGCAGGATCATTAGGCTGGACTGGATAATTTCCCATCGGAGTGGTGGGCAATCCGTTACCAATAAATAGTCGAGTGCCCTGACCAGGAAACCCAACAACATCTAGCGCTGGATTGGTGGACATCTGAAAAACGCTACCTTCTGAAGAAAATGCAGTTGCACTATTTTCCCCTTGAACAAAAGGAATTTGTGAAAGCGTAATGATGTTTGTACTGGTATTCGTATACGGTGTAGCTAGCTGGCTTAGGGTTGTCGGCATCTGGGCCACACCGGCAAAAATAAAATCAATGCATTGAGCATTTCTTTGGCAAATGACATTACTTACTCCGTTAACACTTGTCACTAAAGTAGTAATTTCTGTCGATGCAGATGAAGATGTAGATGAGCTATCTGAACCACCCCCTCCACAGGATGCTAATATTGCTGCGGACCCAATGGATAAGCTAAACACTAAACCTGTTGTGGTAAATACTTTAGAGCGCGCTATCTTGCATGCCTCTTTAAGTGGTGCGATTGTCTTGAATTTCATTTTCACTCCTAGTGCATTCATTTCTATTCGTTAAACCCATCGACCATCTAGATAGATCACGATTGCTTTTTAAATTCGTAACAAATTTAGCATCTAGGGCTGGCAAATCGGCTCAGCAATATGTTCACATCTCAGTAAGCAATATCCAGCCGTAGACCCCTATACATATTGGGTTTACTGGACTACCACTAGGATAATTTTTTTGCGTTCCCTTTTTGCATTTCAAAAGGGTTGAAATGAATAGGCTGTATCGTGTTTTTCCGTGTTAAATTGAGTCTGTCGGCGTTAAAACAGCTCTTTTAATCCGTTGGTCGCGAGTTCGAATCTCGCCCGACCCACCAAGCATTACTAAGCCTCGCTTCTGCGGGGCTTTTTTATTGCTTACAGTTCCGTCAAAAATAACTCTTAAAGGCATGCTTTAGGGTCATTTATTAGTTATGAAATCAATCCTAAATCTACTAAAATGACTAAATGCCAGTAAAGCTTGCCACTCAACAACATTTTCGCCAATACATTGCTTCCAACGCTATGGCCTCCGCTCGCATCGAAGGTATTACCCTGACTGAGCAGTTTCAGAAAAGCCTAGCTGATTATGTGTCTGACAAAAAGAGCATTGCAGAACTGATAAAAGAAGCTAAGCAACGTTATGCTATAAATCCAGTCAGATGACACCTGCAATGAGTAAAAAAATTATTATTATTGCCGGGCCTAATGGGGCCGGTAAAACAACTTTTGCCAAGAACTTTTTGCCCAAAGAGGCGCTTACATTTCGCTTTATCAATGCCGATCTGATTGCTGCTGGTTTGGCTCCATTTAATCCTGAATCTGTTTCATTTAAAGCTGCGCGCTTAATGCTAAATGAGTTAGACGAATACACCAAAGCTGGTGAGAGCTTTGCCTTTGAAACAACTTTATCCGGAACCCATTACCTTCAACGTATTGAGGAGTGGAAAGATTTGGGCTATGCCATAAAGCTCTGGTTTATTGCACTAAGCTCCCCTGAATTAGCCATTTCTCGTGTAGCAGAGCGTGTGGCTCAAGGAGGACACAATATTCCTGAAGAGGTTATTCGTAGGCGTTACAAAGCGGGATTGGATAATCTATCTAAATATCAAAAAGTTGTAAAATCATGGGTATTGTTAAATGGTGACAAAACACCACCCGAACAAATAAATCAAGGTTAGCCATGACTATTCCGAACAAGGACATTCGCAATTCTCTGGATCCCGATATCGCCGGATCCTACTATGCCATGCAACGAGCGGGTCAAGCAGCAATCGACTTAGCAATCCAGACTAATACAGCAATCGTAACTACTGTTGATGGCAAGATTGTTCGGATCACAGCTGCTGAGCTGATTAAACAGCGCCAACTCAGCGCCTGAGAACCGTTGGTCGCGAGTTCGAAAACGTAGTTTCGGCGAAGCCAATTTTGCCCGACCCACCAAGCGGCAAATGAGTCCGCTGATCTCTCACTATAGTGAGGGGCTAACAATCCCTCAGTCTTTGAATAGCCCCAACACCCTAAAGCAGACAGATCCGCATTTCTACATTAAAGTTGGATTAGGAACGACCCCATTGATCACAACACCAACAAGAATAAGGTGGCACTGCCGATGTCTAATCTTCACAATCTTTTGGATAAATTTAAGCTGATTTCCCAAAAAAATATTACCCATTATGACCAGAATGCCGTTTCTTATGATGAGGGCACGCAAGGTCATGATGTCAGTCAAAATATCCACGCCCTACTAAGAGCCATCCAAACTGAGCCGCCTTTTCAGATTCTTGATTTTGGATGTGGCCCGGGAAGAGACATGCAGACCTTGACTAAGCTTGGTCATATCGTTACCGGTCTTGAAGGAAGCCAACAAGCCGCTCAAATAGCCAGAACGAAAAGTGGTTGTGAAGTAATGGTGCAAGACTTTTTCAACTTAAATTTGCCAGAGAATACCTTTGATGGCATTTTTGCTAATGCTTCACTATTCCATGTACCCAATCATCTGTTACCCAAAGTACTGGGTGATTTACGGGCTTCTTTAAAACCCAATGGCATTCTGTTTAGCTCAAACCCTAGAGGGAATAACCAAGAAAGTTGGTACGGAGATCGCTTTGGTTCGTATCACGATCTAGAAGGCTGGAGATCTTTTATGACAAATGCAAAATTTACCGAAGTTGAACACTACTATCGACCCAGCGGAGTGCCATTTGAACAACAGCCCTGGTTAGCGAGTGTTTGGAGAAAATAATACTCAAAGCATGAATGGTAGGACAGGACGGAATCGAGCTGCGGATGTAATGGTTTGTAATGGTTTGTAATGGTTTGTAGCCCCGATTGGACCGGCACAAAAAAAGACGCCGAAGCGCCTTTTTTATTTACGTCAACATCTTAGTATTACTTAGGCATCAACACGGTATCAATGGCATGGATTACTCCATTGTCAGCAACGATATCGGTCTTTAAGATCTTTGCATTATTGACCATCAGGACGCCATTTTTGTCAGCGATCGTGATTGATTCACCTTCCAGAGTTTTGACTTTCCCTGGCTTGACATCCTTGGCCATCACTTTTCCTGCCACTACGTGATAAGTCAGCACTTTAGTGAGCTGAGCTTTATCTTTTAATAGGGCATCTAACTTTGCTTTAGGGATTTTTGCAAAGGCTTCGTCAGTTGGGGCAAATACAGTAAATGGACCCGTACCTTTAAGAGTGTCCACTAAATCGGCAGCTTTGAGAGCAGCAACTAGTGTCTTAAAATTACCTGCATCAATTGCGGAATTGACAATATCGGCTGCCTGGGCAGAAGTAATGGCCAATGCGAGGACTACTGCTGTGAGAAGTTTTTTCATTTTATTTTATTTTCCAGAAATTTTAGATGGTTTTTTTGTTGTCACTTAAAGTGATTACTTAGGCATTAAAACTGCATCAATCACATGTATTACGCCATTGTCAGCAACAATATCGGTCTTAGTAACATTGGCTGAATCAACCTTCACTTTGCCATTGTCAACAGTAACGGCAATATCATCGCCCTGAACTGTTTTGCATGGGCCTGCTTTGACATCATGAGCCATTACCTTACCTGAGACCACGTGATAAGTCAGAACCTTGGTCAGTGCCGCTTTATCCTTTAGCAAGGCATCCAATTTCTCTTTGGGTATCTTTGCAAAGGCCTCGTCGGTAGGTGCAAATACGGTAAAGGGGCCTGGGCCTTGTAGAGTAGAAATCAAATCGGCTGCCGTTAGTGCAGTTGCCAGAGTTTTAAAGTTACCTGCTGCAATAGCTGTATCTACGATATTAGTCATCATTTTTTCCAATTCATTAGGTTATTTAGTTTTTGATAAGGTCAACGCAAAAATCATTGTGTTGGAAGATCATCTTAGGGGTCGGAGATCATTTTTCATGTCTGCCAACAGACATAGTGAGTCATTTTTTGGTGCTCGAAGTGGGCGCTTTAAGAAAAACCACCCGAAGGTGGTTTTGATGTTTCTTGCTAGCTCGAGGCTGAATCAAAGCACAGACAAAGGGTATTTCAATGCCCTGCTCTAAGGTCTGCTATTGGTCGATTAGATGCATCAAAGAGACCACACAAAAGAAAACCTCCAGCCTGTAACAGCCGGAGGTTAGCTCCACAATTACAGCAGTAAGTATTACTGCGCCGGCTGTGTAATCGTATCTGCATCCATTGTGATCGCAGTCTGGGATAGCAACCTGCCATTCACCGTCGAATTTGCCCCAATGATTGCGGTAGTTCCAGTCAATACCACACCGCTAAATGAAGAGGATGCTCCAACCGAAAGCGATGTTTGTATTTGCCAAAATACGTTCCGACTTACCGCGCCACCAGTCAAAAGAACCTGACTAACTGCCCCAGTGGTCACACCTCCAGCAACTTGTATGATCCATACGTCATTTGGGCCACCATTTAATGTCAGGGTTGTATTTGCCAATAAGTTTAAGCTAACAGGAGAGCTATATAGTCCGGGAGCAAGAGTCAAGCCACTTAGATCTGAGCTAGCTAGAATAATAGGATTAGGACGTCCAGCCGCATCGTTGTATGCGGTAAGCATATCGTTTGATGCACTGACGATAAACACAGGCGTAGGATCAGCATAGTCAACAGCATAGACATTGCCTGTTACTTGGGGTGCTGTTGCGAATGCCCCACCCGCTGGTAGTGTCAATGTAAATCCAGTAGTAATTGCCGTTGAAGTCACACTTGGCCCCACACCTACGTCACCTGTAATTGCCGAGTCTGGACTACTGGACATGCCCGAATCAGCAAACAGTACAAAACTACCTACATTGCCCAACGCTACAGGTGCTGGTCCTGCACCGGCTACAGTGACAGTTACCGTATAGCTTGCAGTAGATAAATCAGCCGCAGTGACTACATATGCCACTGGATTGGTAAAGTTATTGATCGTTGCTCCACTTGCCTGGGTAACACCCGATATTGAGACGCTCGACCCCGTTGTATTGAAGGAAGCAATCAATGCATTAACAGCAGTTCCAGAAGGCATGGCTACGACGATATTTTGTGTTGCCTGATTGATCGTGCCAGAAACTCCATTTAAGGAATAGCTTGTTAATGCTTTTGAGGTGGCTGCGGCAACTATTACAGTTACTGAATAGGTTTCAGTAGATGAATCGGCTGCAGTAACCAGATATGACACTGGATTAGTAAAGTTATTACTAGTTACACCACTGACCTGAGGAGTACTGGCTATTGTGATGCCTGAACCTGTAGCGGTGAATGTCGCAGTTAATGCATTTAGAGATGTGCCCGTAGGCATCACGACATTGATCGTTTTAGCCACGCTATTAATTGTGCCGACAACACCATTTAAGGAATAGTTTGTGATTGCTTTTGCTGTCATCGATGCCGCCGTTACCGTAACCTGGTAAGTGGTGGTGGCACCATTTGCGGCAGTCACCACATAAGCTACTGGCGTAGTAAAGTTATTGCTAGTTACACCACTGACCTGAGTGGTCCCACCTACTTTAACGACTGATCCCGTAGCAGTGAATGTGGCAATCAAGGAATTTAAAGGTGTACCATTTGGCACAGTCACCGCAATTGAGTTCGTGGCTTGATTAACGGTACCAGTTTGACCATTAATTGAAAAAGCAGCGATTGATGAAGCAGAGCCGGCTGTACTTCCACCCCCTGATGCAGAATCACCGCCACCGCCACTACATCCAACTAGACTGACGCTGACCAAGAGTGTTAATGCGGTGCTGATGCACCCCCAATAATAGTTTTTAGCTTTCATATATGTCCTCAAATAACATAGTGCAACACGTTGTCCTAAGTTGTAATTTAGGGCGGATATTTGAGTTTGTATGTGCGCTACTAAACATAGCGGATTTTTCTGGATAGACGATATCTATCTAAACACCAATAGAATTTCTGATCCCTCTTTATTGGGAATTTCAGTCATCTGAAGAAATTGAATTGATTAGCTAGCGCCTCTCAGAAAGCAGTCGTTAAGAGTCAATAAGTAAGGACCGGCTATCCGTTGCATTGGTGAACTACTAGAAGGCGGGGTCTGTTGAAAACCACTCAATCAGCTTGCTTACCAGCCTCTAAACTAGAAGAGTATTAATCGGAGATAGATAAGGACGGGAAAACGTAGTCCTCTTCTTTAAATACCTTTATGCAAGCAGCTACTACCTCAGGATCAAACTGTTTACCACTGCCCTTAGTGATTTCTTCTAGTGCGACATCGATACCCTTGCCTTTGCGGTAAGGCCGATCCGATGACATCGCCTCGACTGTATCCGCTACGCCAATAATTCTGGCTTCCTGACAAATGCTGTCCCCCTTAAGACCATTGGGATAGCCGCTCCCATCCAGTCTCTCATGATGCTGAAGCACTGTTTGGGCAATATTCCATGGAAAGTGAATATTTTTGAGAATATCGTATCCAGCCTGCGCATGATTTTGTAGCATGGCTATCTCAAAATTGCTTAATGCAGTTGACTTAATCAGTATTTCAGCAGGTATCGATATTTTCCCGATGTCATGCAATAACGCTGCCATCCGGACACCCTCTAAGGAATGCCAAGGAATATTGAGCATATTTCCGATAGCTACAGACAAACTTGCCACCCGTTTTTGATGACCCGAGGTATATGGATCGCGAGCAACAATTACATTCGATAATGCCTCTACCATCTCACCCATCGAAGTATTGACCGAGTGCAGGTACTCAAGCCGCTCAGCTGCTAATAGTTTTCGGTCCGTAATATCGCGAATATTACATTGAATAACACGCTCGCCATTGACCCCATAAGCATTGCTAACCACCTCTACATTAATCAGGTGGCCATCTTTAGCCCTTAAAGGCAGATCTTCATAGCGGAGATATCCAGCATCTTGGAGAACCGCAAAGGCTTTGAGGGCGGCAAGTCTGTCAACTACAGCACCGATTTCCCACAACTCCTTGCCAATCAACTCTTCCCGACTAAACCCGAGCAAATTGACGATAAAGGGGTTCGCATCCTGAATGATCCCCGTGAGGAAGTCCAGAATCAATATTCCATCTTGAGCGGACTCAAAAAGACGTCGATAACGAAGTCCAGATTGCCTCAGTAAATCAGCAGCATTCTTTTTATCTGTCATAGATGTTTTGGCAAGCTTTGAAAAGAATTAACCTTCATTACCTTAGTGTATACCCTTGATATATTAGAGCAATAATATTTCAAATATTAGATATTTTGATAATATTAATAAAGTTATTTATCTACTAACAACAGGATAAAAATGCAGCTTGTCTTGGCACTTTATTGCGTAACCCTGCTATGCGAGGTAGCAACGGTATTTATCCTGTTTTTAATATTTAAAAAATCAATGAGGGCCTTACGTTGGGCTTGGCTAATGCTTGCAACTGGCATTTGCATGATGTCAGTCCATAGGGCAGGGTTAATCCTCAATATTATTCAGTCTGAACACTATGATTTAATCGATGCAGTCTTTTCTTTACCAATAGCAGCATGCTTGCTCTTGGGAGTTTTAGGATTAAATAAGTTGCTATTAGTGCTAGAAAATGAGCAGTTACTCATAGAAACATTGGCCCAATTCGATCCATTAACCAATAGCTATAGTCGAAGCCAGATTTTGTATCGCATCAGCGAAGAAATTCAGCGCTGCACTAGAAGTCAACGTAGCTTCTCTTTATTGGAAGTGGACATTGACCACTTCAAACGTGTAAATGATAAATTTGGTCACCCTGTTGGTGATGAAATATTAATCGGCTTGGTAAGGCACCTGAAGGAAGTGCTTCGCAGCGGAGACTCCCTAGGTCGCATCGGTGGTGAGGAATTTTTAATTCTATTGCCCGAAACCGATAGTCAAGGAGCTGCTCAACTCGCAGAGCGACTGCGAGCGCACATCGAGAGCACGGTCAATCAAACTGCAGCTTCGGGACCAATTAAGATCACGATTAGTATTGGCATTGCTACCTTTGAAACAAAGAATTCTTTAAATACTCCGCGCGGGATTATTTTGAATGAGATTGTTGGAAAGGCAGATATAGCAATGTATGAAGCAAAAAATCAGGGGCGAAACCGAATTGCAATCTACAAAGACTCTCAGAATCGCGCCAGCTCCTCGTAATACATTTTCCTGATAAAGTAAAAATATTAAGGCTGATCCAGCCTTTTACAGCAAACTCATAGCCCTAAGTTAGAGAAAAAATAAGATCTTAATGTCGAAACATCAGCAATACGACCGCTCCGATTTAGCCAGAATTGCCGCCATCGTCATGGAAGAAAAAGGGCTTGAGCCTAGTTTTTCTAAAGAGGTTCATGATCAACTGGATTTAATTGTTTCACCTGGACAGGATTTAGACCCCTCCATTCAAGATCTTTCAGACCTTTTATGGTGCTCTCTCGATAATGATGATTCAAAAGATTTAGATCAGTTAACAGTATGCAGCGATGCAGGAAATGGCAATCATAAAATTTACATCGCCATTGCCGATGTCGATGCGCTCATCAAAAAAGATACTCCGATTGATGATCATGCTAAACACAATACAGCCTCGGTTTACACGTCCGCACGGATTTTCCCGATGCTGCCAGAAAAACTCTCTACTAACCTGACCTCCCTCAATTTTAATGAAATCAGGTTAGCTTTAGTTACCGAGATTGTTGTGGGTAGTAAAGGAGAAATTCTGGGCTCCACAATTTATAGAGCAAAAGTATGCAATAAAGCGAAGTTAGCTTATGACGCCGTATCAGCCTGGATCGAAGGCAAGGGTGAAATGCCAGCCGCCATGGCTGATGTACCTGGCATGGATCTGCAAATCAAAATTCAAGACGAAATTGCACAACGATTACGCCTGAAACGGCAACGAGCTGGATCATTACAACTAGAGATATTTCAACCGAAAGCCGTATTTGAGGGTGATCGGGTGATTGGCATTGCCGAACAAGAACATAACCGAGGAAGGCAGCTCATTGAAGAGTTCATGATTGCAACCAATGGATCTACTGCCCGCTTTCTACTCAAAAAAGGTATTCCCTCTCTACGTAGGGTGGTTCGCAGTCCAGACCGATGGTTACGCATTGTTGAGCTAGCCAAGCAATATGGAGAGGTATTGCCCAATGAAGCAAGCTCCAGAGCCCTCTCAGAATTTTTAGCCAAACGCCACCAAGCAGACCCTCTGCGCTTTCCTGACCTATCCTTAGTCGTTGTGAAACTCATGGGGCCCGGAGAATACGTATTAGAGCAACCGGGAGCCACTCCAATTGGTCACTTTGGATTAGCGGTGCAAGATTATATGCACTCCACCGCGCCCAATCGACGGTACCCCGATTTAATTACTTTACGTATGCTCAAGAGTGCCATTAATAATGAGCCTAACGCATATGAAACTCAGGAACTCTATGCACTAGCGCTTCACTGCACTACACAGGAAGATGCCATCCGTAAAGTGGAGCGCAGAATGCGTAAATCAGAAGCAGCCCTATTCCTAGAACCTTTCATCGGTAAGGATTTCAATGGCGTTATTACTGGTGTGACTCCGAACTATGGATGGGTCAGGATTTTTAATCCACCCGCCGAAGGCATGCTGGTGAAGCTTCCTCGTGATGCATTTATCGGCAATAAGGTCCGGGTAAAACTAACGTCAACCAATGTTGAAATGGGGCACATCAACTTTATGCTAATTGCTTAAAAAGAGTAATCAGGGGCTTAATTTTGAGCTTGGTAAAGTTGCACCTTATTGCCACCAGCATGTTTAGCGTCATACATTGCACTGTCAGCGGTTTGAATGATTTCATTCGATAACTCATGCCCTGCAAACATCGACAAACCGATACTTGCTGATCCTTGGTGGTCAATGGAGCTTTTGCCTGATACATCTTGCCTCTCGAAGATAAAAGGCTTGCCCAGAGCAATACGGATTTTTTCACAGACCATTAATGCATCTTTTTTTGCAGCAGACTCATCTTTTCCAAGAGGTGACAATAGAACTGCAAACTCATCTCCCCCAATACGGGATACGGTATCCATCTCCCGCACGCAAGCAGTGATTCGTTTCGCTGCTTCTATCAGACATAGATCTCCAAACTCATGTCCATGTTGATCATTTGAAGACTTGAAATGATCTAAATCAATATAAATCAATGCGCCATAGAGCGAATTTCTACGATTTACAGTCAGGGCTTGACTAAGATGATCTTCTAAGAGACGCCGGTTAGCCAACTTGGATAGTGGATCGAATAATGCGAGCGCCTTGAGCTCATCACCTAAACGCACTTTCTCAGTAATATTACGCTGCACTGAAACCCAGTGAGTAAACCATCCCCGCTCATCAGCAACAGGCGTAATGCTGAGCTCCACCCAAAATTCTTGACCAGACTTTGTGTAATTAAGCATCTCGACTTTAATAGGCTTCCAGTTAATTAATGCCTCATGAACAAGATGCATAGTCGCAGGATCTGACTTGAGCCCTTGAAGAAGACGCGGTGAGCTGCCGATGATTTCTTCACGACTATATCCAGTCATTCTCTCAAAAGCATCATTTACATAGATTGTGCGTGGCCCCGGAAAGCTAATAGGCTCGCCCTCTGTCACCATCACCACATCATTCGTATGGTTGAGGCAAATTTCTAAAAGCTTTAAGCGATTTTTATCTAGTATTTGCTGAGTAATATCTCGGGCGATTTGAGAGGCGCCTACCACTTCACCCTTGGAATTGCATATCGGAGATACTGTCACTGAGACATTGATATGCGTATCGTCCTTACCTATACGGACCGTTTCAAAATGACTAACGCGTTCACCTGCCTTGATCCTTTTGAGAATCGAAATTTCCTCATTTCTAGATTCAGGTGGAATGAGGATATTCATTGACTGTCCGATAGCCTCATTCGCTCTATAACCAAAGATTTGTAGAGCCCCAAAATTCCAGCTCGTGATGACTCCATCTAAATCTGTACTAATAATAGCGTCATCAGAATCATCGACTATAGCGGCCAATTGACGTGTCGCAACATGCTCTATAGCTTCCTGGTCTAAAAAGCATGGAGATAAGGAGGCTTTGTGATTGTCTCTAGGCATATCATTTTACGAATGATGGTGTGTGTATTCCCTTAATAATTATAAGAGATCTAAAGTCTACTTAAAGATTTAACCCACCTTCATTCAAAATAAACGCTGAATAGCCTAATCCCTGATATGTAAGGCTGTTTTCCAATCATCGAAACTGTGACTGCTCCACATCTTGCTGCTTCGAGGCTTATCTATTGGTTTTTTATTGCAGTACCCTCTTTTGCAAGTTTGGCAATTTTTTACACTACTGATCTCTTCTCGTGTAGAACTTCATTTTCGACTGAATTTCATCTAAATATCTCGGTAGCTCCAGTCAGCAATAATGCAATCCAAGAGCTCAAATATTGCCGACGCTTTTATTCAGTGCATGACTTTCTTACAGAAGCATCTAGCATTGCATAAATTGAAGGTGTCGTTAGATAATAGTAATAAGCAGTTATGTTCGACCAACTAAGAAGAATCAACCGTACTACTATGGAATTTAACTGGCTTAATCTAGATATGCTTTTTGCGTTTATCACGCTCACTGCCCTTGAGGTAGCGCTGGGGATAGACAATATTATTTTTATCAGCGTGCTTGCAAATCGACTTCCAAAAGAACTGAGAAGTCGTGCCAGACGGTTTGGTCTACTCTTTGCACTTGCTACCAGGATAGGACTGCTACTCAGCCTTTCCTGGGTAATTTCTCTCAATTTCCCGCTTTTTACCGTCTTTCACAATGAAATTTCTGGAAGAAAACTAATTCTATTTTGTGGCGGCCTATTTTTGCTCTGGAAAGCAGCCCGAGAAATTTATCTCGAAGTTGAAGCTCCAGAAACATTATCCAAATCTACCAAGCAGCTAGAGGTTGCCAATATTACACAAGCTCAAAAACGTCGTCTTCTTTGGGGAGCCATACTGCAGATAGGCATGCTTGATATGATTTTCTCGCTCGATAGCGTCATAACAGCTGTAGGTTTAGTCAATCAAATTGGAGTTATGATTTCAGCAATTTTGGCGTCAATCGTCATCATGCTGTTGGCAGCCAAAACGATAGGTGATTTCGTAAGCCGTCACCCTTCTATTAAATTGCTAGCACTGTCATTTCTAATCGTTGTTGGGGTAGTACTCATCTCCGAAGGAATGGATGTAGTAATACCCCGCTCTTACGTATATTTTGCAATGGCCTTCTCGTTGCTAGTAGAGCTACTGGCAATCAGGTCAAAAACAAAGAAACAAACCCAGTTTACCGATTAAAAAGTCTCAAAGAAATGGGTTAATTTAGAATCAAAACCGGTACTTTGCTATGCAAAATAACCTCATGAGCTTCGCTTCTCAAAAAGAGCCCTTTGATTCCGTCTCTTTTATGAGAGGCCATGGCGATCACGTCAGCCTTAGATTTTTTCGCAGCCTCAATAATCCCATCTGAAGCATTAGGGTGATAAATATGCACCTCACCAACCTCGAGCTGACTGCCAATCAATTTTTTCGCTTTTACAAAAAGCTTATTGGCAAAAGCCTCACAGTATTTTCTATACTCAATTGGAGATATTGCCAAGACCGATTGAATTTCTGAAGAAGAATATGGAATGATGGGGTTAGAAACATAAGCAATCGTAATTTTGGCCCCATCATCTTTAGCCAGCTTAATCGCCATCCTTACCTCTGCTTTTGTAAGAGAATCTCCGTTGATTGGAACTAAAATATTTTTAAACATGAAACCTCCCTATCAAATGACTCCGAATAATTTTGATTTTAAGACTCATCCAAATTGAGGCTGGCTCGATAACCCTGCTGATTAATGAAGTGAATGAGATCTTCTGACTGATCAATCGATCTTGCAATCTGCACATGCCCAGATTCCCAGTCTACGTGAATGCTCTGGATATCACTTAATGGACTTAGTGCTTTTTTGATCACCTCAATACAGGATGCCGATGAGATACCCTGCACATCTAAATTAATTGTTGCCATATTAACTATCCTTTAAGAGTCTGTTTATCGTCTATACCTACTGCAGACTGTCGAACCAATTTCACACCATCTATAAAATTCAAACCAAGCAAGATTAAGATGATGACGTCAAAAATATACTCAATTCCTTGCGGTACAAAATAGAGCCAGTCTAGTCTCTCTGTTTGAGCATGAAGGCTTAACAGATAGGAGATAGGCAAAAGAACCAAGGTGGCAATGAGTAAAATCCAAATCATTCTTTTTTTCTTAGCTTGAATGATATTTCCTTGTCTTTTTTTGCTAAGCACCAATCCATAGATTGCAGTAAGACTTAAGGTAAGCACTAAAAGTAGCATACCCTGCAAGGTTAACGCCTTCACCTCTGAAATAATCTCCTGCGAATACCACAGTTCAGATACCAGAGATGCCAAAAGAGAGGCAAACACGAGAGTTAGGGCAATCGTGCCAAACATGGCGTGAAGGACTGTTTTCATAACCAGCGCCTACTCCCTGAGGGTAATTAATCCATCATCTCTGATCGCGACATGATCCCTAATGAGGCCATTCAATGCAAATCTGACCATCCTAAAGCAGACCTCAGGGGGTTCATCCAGCTTCATAGAAGCTTCTCGAATGAGCGCCTCCTCTTCCCAGCCCAGGATATCCCCCTCTTCCTCTAGGATAGATATCAATATTTCCCTAGGGGTTAGATCCCCATGTCTCAGATGAATGCCGGATTCTATCTGTTGGTGTCGCATAGTGACCTCCTTTTCCTATTCGGAACATCAATATTGCAAAGGCAAATTGGTAAGAAAGATGCCCTTTAATTATGCTCCCACCCCTCTTTTCTTTGCAATCACTATCAGTGAATTCGTTATCTGTGGGTAAAAAATCAATAAATCCAAGCTATACATCCGTGTAAAGCAATGTAATGTTCAAAGAGCACCTGATTGCAAACTATTCATGGCTTTAAACTGGCTTATATTCAATGAGCGGATCAAAGATGCGCAGTAACCACGCTCTTGGTTGATGCTAGAGAAAACACCCTGAATTACCTCTTCACTTGACGGCTCATACCGACGATATCCTCAGATTTAAGCTGCTGGCGCCCAACTTTTCTTGCGAGGTCCGCCTTGATGATCCAATGCTGAGACAGCAGCTTTGCTAACGGCCGTATAAGGTCTTTAGGCTTGGTAGTTTATTTAAATAGTGCGGAATATCAGTTGCCGACAATACTTCGCAAACCACCCCCAATTCAATGGCCGCTGCTGGCATTCCGAAAATCACACAGGACTCCTCATCTTGCGCAATAGTATCTCCGCCCTCGTCAAAAATAGCTTTCATACCCTGAGCTCCATCTCGACCCATGCCACTGAGAAGTACGCCAACAGAACTACTGCCATAGATTTTTGCTGCCGAAAGAAGTAGTTGATCAATACTCGGACAATAAATTTCACCTGCAATTGGTTCCGTTAATACAAAGGATCCGTCATGGGCAAATGTCAGGTGCATTCGCTCTGGGGGAAAGTAAACATGTCCAGGCATTGGCATGCCCCCTGCTTTAGCCACTTCAAATGTCAGATTGGAAATGCCACGAAGCCAAGTGATCATCCCATTGATGAAACCCAGGCTAATATGCTGAACACAGACAATGGGGACTGAAAAATCACGCTTAAGGTTGAGAAATATTTTCTCAAAGGCTTGAGGGCCTCCAGTTGAGGCCCCAATCACTACCACCCTAGTCGGCACAATCCTGGGTACAAAGCATTTTGCGTCTCGGACAGGCAAAGCCTTTGAGGGCCTCTTGTTTATATACTTCACACCATTGAGAATGCAAATTTTATCGACTAATTTGAGGCCATCTTCTTGCCCAATGACACCCCCGGTTGCTCTTGGCTTAAACATCACATCGAGCGCACCAGCCGAAAGTAGCTTGAAAATGTTATCGACCTGATCGGGTTGTACCGAAATGCTTAAAACTAAAATTGGGCATGGAAAGATTTTCACTGCCTTTTGAATAAATTCAAGACCATCCATTACTGGCATGTGATAGTCAGTACAAATCACATCTGGTTTTAGTTTAGGAAGCAATAAAAGTGCTTCCGCACCGTTTGTCGCCGTTCCAATAACAACTATACGAGGATCAGCATTCAGAACGGATTTGATAATATGCAACTGCAATGGTGAATCTTCAACTAGCATTACCCGAATTGGAATCGATTGATCATTGCTTGACATAGATCCTTACCCCCTAAATTAGTCTAGCAATTGAATCAAGTAATACAGTTTGATCAAAATCTGATTTGGAAATATAAGCATCAGCCCCAACATCTAAACCCCTCCGTCTATCGTCCTCGGAGGCTAAAGAGGTCACTAGAATGATAGGTATATCGGCAAATTTACGGTTAGACCGAATCTTTGCAGCTAACTCTAGGCCATCCATATTAGGCATCATGATGTCAGACACAATTGCATCAAAAGATCGTGAATTCAATAAATTCCAGGCATTAAGCCCATCTACCGCTGTCACCACTTCGTAACCGGCCGCCTCTAGAATACGTTTTTCCTGAATACGCGTCACAATACTGTCCTCAACCAAAAGCAGAGACTTTGCTTTGACAGAGCTGGCTATAGGACTTTCAAGCACAGATTGATCTGAAGTCATTTTTTGATGAGTCTGTCGAACTGTTTTTGCTAAATCGCTTGCATTGAGAACTGCACACACTAGACCGGAATCCAAAATAGTCACGCCGGAGATATTGCGCAAGCGTTTGATGGGAGGAGGGGGCGCCTTTAAAACAATGTCTTCTTCATTATGCAATTCATCAATAATCAGTCCAAAACTGAAATCAGCAACCCGAATGACAACGCAAACTGTGGCTAATCCAGGATCAACTGGTTGTAATGATCTTTCCAATAAAGTTCCCAATCGATTGACGGTAATAATTTCATCGTTATGATAAAAACACTGCCGATCCTCACGTACTAAGAGCTCCTCCGGCTTAAGAATCTTAGAAAAGTAAATTGCCTCACAAGGTAAAGCATAGTTTTCGCCCCACTCACGCAAAATCATCACACGAGTTGATGTGAGTGATACTGGCAGATTCAAGGTGAAAGTCATCCCTTTACCAGTTACCGATTCAATTGCCAAAGTTCCGTGCATCCGCTCAACCGATGATCTCACTACATCCAACCCGACACCCCGACCTGATATATCGGTAATCATCTTATTGGTTGAAAACCCAGGGGTCATCAAAACATTTTTGAGTTGAGTCTCGTCCAAGCCTATAGCTTGCTCATCAGTAAAAATATGACGCTTTACCGCCTGTTGGCGTATCGCCTCTAAATCCAAACCTTTGCCATCATCAATCACATCGAGTCGAACATGATCAGCATCTTGGCTCACTTTAATCAGAATTTTTCCAACAGGAGGCTTACCGTTATTAATCCTTACCTCTGGGAGCTCAATACCGTGATCCACTGCATTGCGTAACATATGCATGAGCGGAGACTTCATTTCCTCAATAATGCGTTTATCTGCTACCGTGCCTTCACCCTCAAATACCAAATCAACTTGTTTATTGACTTCGGCTGCCAGATCATGAACCATGCGAGGAAATTGCTCTAATAACGTTGAAATAGGCAGCAAACGCAAACTTTGAATTTCACTCTCAATTTCTTCAGTAATGACATTTAATCTGCCAGCATCCTCAGCGAGCTTTGAATGCATTAACTGCATCTCTTTTGCCCACTGCTCGGATTCAATTTCTTTGTTTTGAAGCTTATTAATCATGTCACTAAATTCAGCCTGCCAACGCAGAATACGACTTCGACTAACTACCAACTCCGCAGCTTGACTGAGTAGAAAATCCAGTTTTTTTGCATCCACCCTAAGCGTATCAATGCGAAAGTCGAGAGAATTTGAACGGCCATTGATCACTGAGTCTGTCTTTGGTTGTGGTCGAGCCTGAAAGGCCGCAGGAATGCTTGCCGCTTGATGCCTCCCCTCGATTTGCGCAGCCACTGTTGTAGAAACAAGCTCGGATGGGGTCTGCTGAGTGCTTTCGATTTGATTTAAACCTTGTGGAATAACATCTCCGACAGCCTCAGCCACCATCGTTCTAATACGATCTAAAGTTGCCAATTGAGGCTTTACTATCTCAGCTGTCACTGCCAAGTTACCAGCCCTTACCGCCCCAAGCATATCTTCAACCGTATTTGCTAGCCCTTGTATTTCAATTAGCCCTAGCATTCTGGCTGAGCCCTTGAGGCTATGGGCTTCGCGAAAGATTTCCTGAATTAATGCCTGATCATTCGGAGTCTTCTCAAGCTGCAAAAGACCCGCATCTAGCTTTTGTAAATGCTCCGCACTTTCTATCTTAAATAGCGCGCTAAGCTCAGCATCTTCAATCGTAGCCATGAAATTTGCTAAACCATCTTACGCAAATGATCAGCTACTTTAGTCAGCGTTTCAACTCCCACCCTAGCTTGAGCAGTGCCTGCAATCATTTCGCGAGAGCCGTTGTTAATATTTTGCATAGCCTCGTTAATCTGTATTAGTGCAGCAGACTGCTGCTTACTATTGAGCAGCACCTGCTGAGCATTTTGAAAAACACCCTCTGATAGTTTGCGCAAGGCGTCAAAAGCCTTAGCGGCCTCAGATACACTCTCCGATGCTTGATGGGTTGTTTTAGTACCGTCCTCTGCAGTCATCACCATAGTATTGGTCGACTTTTGAATATCAGCCACTATTTGACTGGCTTTTTCGGCAGACTGCTTGCTTTGATCGGCCAACTTACGAATCTCACTAGCCACTACTGCAAATCCCTTGCCATGCTCACCAGCACGTGCAGCTTCTACAGCCGCATTGAGTGCCAGCATATTGGTTTCACCCGCAAGCTCACCAACTAATTTTGAGATGTTGCCGATTTGACCAGCCTGCTCTGACAGACTGAGGATTTGCTTTGCAATAGAGGCCATTTTATCTTCAAGGGAGGCCATCTCTACTTGATTTCGAGTGACTAAATCCAAGCCTTTAAGAGTCGTTTCTTGAGCTGTTTTTGCCGCAATTGCAGCGGAGTCAGCCTGCTCTGAAGACAAGCGCGCTGAAGATACTAACTCCTCTACCGTGCTCGACGTTTCAGCTACAGAAGATCCTTGTTGCGTTACTGCTTTTTCATGTTGCAACAAGGTCGTTGCAATTTGGGTAGCTGTTACAGAGAGTTGACTTGAATTTACGGCGATGTCACGACTGAGGTAGATAGTGACCATAGCCCCAAAAACAACTAGCAACGCAATAGTCAATAAAGTTCCAACCAATATCAAGCTTTGGGCTGATTTAACAGAATTCGTAACCTCTTGACGCAATATTTTCCGAATACCTGCATCAGTATCTGTCGCCAAATCAGCAATGGAATCAGTATTACGCGCTATTCTGATCAACTCACCTTTTTTAACCTCCTCAATAGCTTCCTTACCTTGACCCGCATCCACCATTTGAATCAACTTAGCTGTCTCTCGAGTAATAGTTTGAGTATTAGCTTTCATATTCATAATATCGGCATCCAGCTTAGGATTAACATCCTCTTTTGCGAGATAGCCAATCATCTCGTTTGCCGTCGCTAGGGAATCCTGATAAATCTTTTTTGGATAACCTTGTTCAATTCCTTGATTACCATTGATTAAGATGTAGGCATATGTTGCTCTAACCATCCGCAACTGGGCATCATAGAGTTTATAAATATAGGGGGTGGTATTAGCACCCACATTAAGCTTGACCGAATTCTCTACTGCCGTATTCATTTTGGTCTGATTAAACAAAACTACTGTTAACAAAATCAATAAGGGAATCAAATAACTCAATCCCAACTTCCAGCGTAGTGTTAGTTTATCCAACATACTTCTCTCCTTTAATTCAAATCTAAACGTGCTCGTCAATTTCTAGCAGACTACCCGATAGGATTGTCTCGATATCCAGAATTCCCGCAACCCCCTCGTCAATACGCAGTAGCGACTTACATCTCACATGATGCTCTTCTAAATTCTGTATTGGTGAAATAAGATGGGGATCAAAATAGCGTAAGTCGTCTACTTTCTGCACCGCAAGGGCCATTCTTTTCTCCCGCAACTGCAATACCACGATATCCTGTTTGTCAGCTATATTTTGGATACCGAGTAAAGCAGTCATATCAATTACCGATAAGACATCACCCCTTAAATTGATCACGCCTAAAATATAGTGCGGGCAGCAAGGCAATGCGACGCATTGCTTAAGATGGGTAAACTCGGTAATGTAGGCAATTTCGATAGCATACCGAATGCTGCCAATAGTGACTAAAGCAAAACCGACTTTACTCTCATCCTGATGATCAACTATCGGCATTGCAAGTTGGTGCATTCTTTCGCGAAACAATTGCTCGTGATTCTCTGCAAATATGGCAACTGGATGGTATTCACTGCTTCCAGAATGGTCCTCTATCTCTAGGCCAACTTCGACAGTTAATAGCTTTGATAGGCTGAGTAACAAGACAATAGCATCGCCTTGCTTGATCTCACCCTCCACCAAATCAGAGTATGCAGATCTAAAGTCTGATGGGATTACCATGTCTCGCTGAATGACTTCTTCTGTAGGCACCTCAACCAAACCCATCACTAAATCTGCAACCAAACCGAAGCGCATCTGGGGAGTGCTGACTAAAATAATATTCGTTGTTGTTTGATAACTTCTAGGAGGATTATTGAACCGCAAACCCAGATCCATGACATGAACAACTGCACCATGCCAATTGACAAATCCAATAAACCAAGGGGGAGCAGCCATAATCGGCGATAACTCTGGCATCCAGAAGATACTATCTACCCTTTCTGCAGGAATAGCATAGCGTACCTTTTCTGACTCGAATACCAAAAAACTGGGCATAAATTTCTTTTTAGTAAGACTAATTCAATTTAAATTAAGGCTTTACTGAAGTCAAACTATTTTGTAAGTTTTTAAGATATTCCCGCAGATCAGAAGCGGTATTGTTTTTAAGGATCGGCAACACTACATCGGCTCCCATCAGCTCAATAATATGTAGCGCTTGATCGCAATATTTGGAAACAAGGTGGCCCTTACCTTCCTGAATATGAATCGTGATCATCTCTAAATACGCCGGGAGAAACTGAGGGTCTAGATACAGGGTTTTCCTAAGATCTTCTTTAGCACGTTCAAAATCCCCCATTTCCAGAGAAATCACTGAATGTAGATAATGAAGCTCAGCAATCATCGAATCCCGAGAAATAATTTCTTGATAGATTTTTAAGCCTTCAGTAAATTTGCCTTGATCAGCAAAATACCATGCTAAAGATAATAATTGAGGGATCGGCTTGGCTTGAATTTTAGGTAAATCAAGCAGAGTAGTTTTTTCGAGCTGACTTAAGTTGAGCTCACCCAATAGGGGTGAAGGTAGCTTGTCAATTTCGACAAGTTCGCTCTCAAAGCCTTTTTGTGGCTTTTCGTACACTAGGGATTCGGGGTAAATTTTTACCTGCAAACCACTTTGTCTATAGGCATGCAATTCACCGTGCGCCGTCATTAATACCCCGCCAGATTTAAGGCAAGCTGATAATTTCTCGGCAATCAAGTTGATGGCCTCTGTATTCATATAAATGAATAAGTTTCTACAAAGAATAAAATTAATATCAGCTAGATGATGCGAAGGGTTTGGCAGAACACCTTTTACCAGATCAAATACTAAAAAACGTGCACGAGAGCGAATGCGGTCTATGAGTTTCCAGCCCCCGTCTACTTTATGAAAATAGGCATTTTTGAAATCTGCATTACAGCCACGGAACGACCAATCTCCATAGATAGCCTTTTTAGCTTGTTCAATAAAGATCGGATTAATATCGCTACCAACAATATCAATTTCCCAGTTATCAATCTGAGGCAAGACCTGCTCTAATAAGATAAGTAGAGAATAGATTTCCTCACCAGTAGCGCATGCTGGAGCCCAAATCCGTATGAGTTTTAGAGTATTTTCTTTCGAGATAATTGCAGGTAGTATGACTCGACGAATGAGCTCCATTTGCCCCGGATCACGCATAAAAAATGTTTCACCGGTAGTCAGCAAGTCGCACAGCATTTGTCGATCCTCAGATAAGTCATCAGATCGAATTAAGTAATGTAGGTAGTCAATTTGAGTTTTGAGACAAAGGGACTGGATACGTTTTTCCACCCAAGCACTCAACCTTTCATGATCGAGCTCTGGGATGCGCATACCCGAGATCAGTCGGATTTGTTGAATTAACTCAGGCGATAAGGGATTTGTCATTGAGCCTTGAATCAATAAAAGTGGGGTTTTAAAACTCAGTACCGACTCTTTGTACTCTGTATTTATAATAACAAATAATTGTTCTTGTAAGTGTATCTGGAGGCGTTGTGGCTGATAACTTTTTATTTACTTCTGAATCCGTTACTGAAGGTCATCCTGACAAAGTCGCCGATCAAATATCAGATGCCATCCTCGATGCCCTTCTAGAGCAAGATTCACACAGCAGAGTTGCTGTCAATACGATCTGTCATGCTGGCCTTGTATTACTCACTGGTCAGATTACGACTAAAGCCATTGTGGATTACCCAGCTATTACTAGACAGGTGTTACAAGAGATCGGTTATAACAATACTGAATTGGGTATGGACTTCAAAGGGTGTGCCATTCTTCAATCATTTGAGAAACAAAGTCTGGATATTTCAATTGGGGTAGATCGGGCTCAAGATAATCCATTGGACCAAGGCGCCGGCGATCAGGGGATGATGTTTGGATTTGCTGTGGATGAAACTGAAGAACTCATGCCAATGCCTATTTTTCTGGCCCACCAATTAGTACAACAACAAGCCCGATTACGTCGTAGTGGTGATTTTGATTGGATTAGGCCAGATGGTAAATCTCAAGTGACACTTCGTTATAAAGACGATCGCCCTGTCGGAATAGAAACTGTCGTGATGTCAACACAACACTCGCCTGATATTTCTTTGAGTCAGTTACGAGAAGCGATTATTGAGGAGTGCATCAAGCCGATCCTACCTCCCGAGTTAATCAAGGGAGAAATACGTTATTTAGTCAACCCTACTGGACGATTCATCATAGGGGGGCCACAAGGTGATACTGGGCTTACCGGGAAAAAACTGATGGTAGACACTTACGGGTCTTCAGCGCCTCATGGTGGAGGTGCATTTTCTGGCAAAGATCCATCAAAGGTGGATAGATCAGCCGCTTATGCTGCGCGCTATGTCGCTAAAAATGTAGTAGCTGCAGGACTTGCAAAAAAATGCCTCCTGCAAGTCTCCTACTCCATAGGTGTAGCCAAACCCACTTCGCTGATGGTCAATACCTATGGTACAGGTACCCTATCAGATAGCAAGCTTGAACAACTACTGCTGGATATCTTTGATTGGAGGCCCAGGGGAATCATTCAAAAGTTAGATTTACTCAAGCCCATTTATCGTCAGACTGCTAAGTACGGGCATTTTGGACGGCAAGATGTCCGATTTGCCTGGGAGGATGGCGATCTAGCGCAAACCTTAAAGGCCTCAGCCTAATTTCAAGATATGATTTATTAATGAATACAGAATTAAACCCTAAAACTATTTTGATCGTCGAAGACAGCCCCATTCAGGCAGAGCTACTACGTCGGTTTATGACGGGCCGGGGATTAAAATGCATAGTTGCGACTGATGGTGAGGCGGGACTCATTTCAGCAAAAAATAGCCGCCCTGACCTAATCATTAGTGACATTCAAATGCCAGCGCTTGATGGCTATCAGATGTGTGAGCGCCTCAAGGCTGATCCAGCTATACATGCCATCCCCGTGATCCTCTTAACAGCCCTCTCGGATCCAGTAGATGTTGTACGCGGCCTAAACGCAGGCGCACAAGCCTACATCACCAAGCCTTATGACAATGAACGACTTTTAGTACAAGTTCAGCGACTATTGTCTGACCCTCCTCAAGAAGAGAGCCCTGATGATAAAGAACCAATTGAAGTGGAGATCAACGAAGCTCGATACAGTGTAAATGCTTCCCGCTCACAAATTTTACAAATGCTAGTTTCAACCTACGATAATGCAGCCCATCAAAACCAATTACTGCGTAAATTAGAGGAAGATTTACAAAAATTAAATCAGCAACTGGAAATTAAGGTAGCCCAAAGAACTGCAGCCCTTCTAGAAGAGGAAAAGCGGGCATTAAATGCCGAAACCAGATATCACACACTCTTCTCGCTTTTGCCTGAAGGGGTCGGCCTACTCAACACCGGAACCTGGAAATTAATTGAATTTAATGATGTTACCTGTGGTCAATTGGGCTATTTGCGCCATGAATTTGAAAACTTATCCCTACTAGAGATCATTGATCCATCCGAAAAGGAAGATTTACTGGAGCATCTTAAGCAAGCGGTCATTTATCCTCAGATTAGTTTCACCTCCCATTTTATGACTCGGGAGGGTATGCCAGTTGAGATCGATATCCGCACGCGACAAGTAGAGCTCGATGGGAAAATACTTCTTAACTGTATATTCAGAGATGTTTCTGAAATTAATCGAGCTCGAAAAATGGAGCGCGAACTCGAGCACAAAGCGTCACATGATTTAATTACAGATCTTCCCAGTAAAACTCTCTTGCTTGAGACCTTAAGCCAAACTATCCACGTCGCTGAACGAAAAAATAGCACCGTCACTTTGTTTGCCATTGACTTAAGTAAGCTCAGCACGATAGCGGCAAGCCTTGGTCATGAGGCAGCCGTAGCTATTCAAGTAGAGTTAGCTGATCGACTAAGGGCGGTCCAGCCGAAGGCAGGCATGGTAGCGAGAATTAATAATGAAGCCTTTATCTTTATGGTTGATGGCTCAATAGATGCTAGCCCATTTACTGAATTAGTTTCACGTATCACCAAAGTAATGAATACGCCTTTTCTGTGGGAGGAGACTAATCTAGAGTTTGAGCCTTTTATCGGAATTAGCCTTTACCCCAAGGATGCAAAAGATGCTGATACCCTTCTGCAATCAGCCGAAGCAGCACTTTTTAAAGCCAAGAAAAGCGGGCGCAAAGCCATAGTACTGGGATCACCCGAGCTTAATGAGCAAGTGGAAAATCTGATTCGCGAGGAAAATAACTTACGCGAAGCCTTTGCCAAAGGGGATCTCGAAATGTTTTACCAGCCTCGCGTAGATCTCAAAACGGGCAAGATCGTAGGGGCAGAAGCTTTGATGCGCTGGCGAGATCCAATCAGAGGCCTCATTGCGCCCAAGGATTTTATTCCGCTAGCCGAGGAAATTGGATTAATTGGCAAGATGACTACCTGGGCTCTTGACCAAGTCTGCCTTCAACAAAGAAATTGGCAAGATCGAAATATCGATATCGTACCCATTTCAGTAAACTTGGTGGCAGAGCAATTTTTAGATGGTCAGATCGTTACTACACTAGAAAAAACGTTAGAAAAAAATAGTTTAGCGCCACAATACTTGGAGGTGGAGCTTACCGAATCTGCGGCAATGCAAAGTCCCCAGAAGACAGTTGAATTATTAAAGCAAATTAAGGCCTTAGGCATACTCATCGCTATTGATGATTTTGGCACGGGCTACTCATCTCTCGCTTATTTAGAAAAGTTTCCGATTGATATTCTTAAAATTGACATATCTTTTGTTCAAGGCGTAACAGTAGATCAACACGCAGAAGTGATCACCAGCGCGATTATTGCTATGGCAAAGGAGCTCAAATTTTTAATTGTGGCTGAGGGTGTTGAAATTGACGGACAACGTCAGTTTCTGTCGAAGCATGCCTGTGAAGAAGGTCAAGGCTATCTCTTTTCAAAACCATTGCCAGCAACTGAATTTGCCGATTTGCTCATCAATCACATCACCTATTAAAACAAACCAGACTTATACAAGAAATAGCGCCTAAAAATCCTTAGTTTGTTTTGAGGCTATTGAGCGACTTGATCATAGAATTTGGGATGTGGGAACTAAAAGAAAACAAAGATTGCCTAATACGCCATTCAAAGCGATGGCCATGCGGCAATGGATCTTTAGCTCCAAACCAATGCTCCCATTGTGGCAAAAATTCATATAGTAAGTTCAGTATTGATGGCCTTTACTCTATATGAATTCCTTTTCTTATTAATTCACCATAGCGGCATCACTATCAATAGCGAATTCACTTTGAAAGAATAAGTTAAGGTTTACGGTTTTTTTGAGTTGCAGCTGGGTCCAGCGTTGAATGATCATTAGCCTGCCCCGGCATTGGCATATCCTTCGATTGCTGCTCTTTTGTAATATCGGATTTCACAGCAGAATTATTGGGTGCTGCAGGCTGAGCTGCCTCATTAGGTGGGATACCAGCAGGTTGCACTCCAACCTTATCTGAACCCTTAGAGCACCCTGCTGATATGAGTAGTGCAGTAGATATGGTAAGGATGAACCCAAGCTGTTTAATTGAATGTGTCATATAACCCCCTTTAAAGGCGCCCTACCAGGACGCAACATGACAACGATTAGTTGCCAATGAATTTCCAGAGTATCGGGTTTGACCCCAGTAATCCGTTCGGTAACCAACCCAGTGGTGGCGTTTTGAAAGTAGTTACAAATTACTGTTTGGCTAAGGCGCTCACACGATTTTATGGCCATCAACATCGACAACCTGAGTGTTAGATGTGGCTTGCCCTGATGAATCTGTTTCGACACGCTCATCCAAGGCCGCAAGTACTTGACTTGGATTCATGGCACGCTTTAACTCCGCCGCCTGTGAATCTGGCCGATTTCTGACGTTCGGCAAGTCAAACCTTAATTCCTCCAATAGGTCGATCATCTTTGCTGTTTTTTGCTCTGTAAGCAAATTCACCTTCAGATCTAAATGGGCCCTCTGTTCCTCAAGTTTTGCTAAGCGATTCTGATTGGATAAAACAATGGTTGCAGTCAGCAAAGCCAATAAGCCAATCACGCCCTGCAGAAAATGAAATGGTGGGGGATCAAATTGAACCAAGGAGTAATAGGGCAATAAGCAATTTACAGCAATCCAAATAACGACGAAGCATAAAATCAGGGCAAGAAAAATAGGTTCGCCAATGAAACAGTTAATACGCTCCAGGATTCGCTGCGCAAGTGTCATCTTCCCTTCTTCACGAGCATAGAAATCCAGCACCGCCTCAATGTTTTGATTTATTTGCTGATGCTCAGAACTATCCGCAATCTTTTCAGGATTTATATTCGAATGTTCACGCATGATTTTTCCTAGCAAATATGGTGAAACTGGTAATGACTCCATCTCACGAGTGGATATACAAAATATGCAAAGAACTCAATCAAAGGACTGCGATCAGAATGTTGCCCATAGGATTTGCATTTGTATTAATTGACGAAGGGGGCAGTTTCACCTGGCTTACGTAGCATCTTGTTGACTTCATCTAAATGCATCTCTTCTTGCACAATCATCTCTCTGGCATATTCCTCCAGCAAAACAGATTGGACGCCAATGGTATCTGGATGGGTAGAGGTCGATATTTTCAACAAGTCATAATATGCTGCCAAAGCAAGGGTTTCGTGATCAAGACTTTCGCGCAAGATATCGCCGAGATCATGCCGCTCAGTTTCTAATAAAGCGCCTATCTTTAATGATGGATGACCGCCAAGAAGCGTCACAAGCTCCCCTGCTCTATGGGCATGGTCTAAGCTTTCACTAGCATTTTCTTTAAGCCAAGAAACAATCGGAATTCGGTTATAACCAAAGACCATCAGCGAATAGTGAGTGTATTTGACAACCCCCGCCAGTTCTAGTTCCATGATTTTATTCAGGGCTTGAACAGCGACTTGATTATTTTGTGAGTTCAATTGAGAGCTCCTTTGAATGTATCCATGTGTATATCTTTTATGGTCTACTTTCCACCCCCTTAAATCGGTACGAAACAACACATAGTAGGACTTTTACCTAAATAAGATTTCTTGGAACAACCCATGTATCAAACTCTAATTCAGTAAGGTGCCCACTTGCGATCGCAGCCTCTCTTAAGCTGAGATTCTGTTGATAAGCACTCTTGGCAATCATCGCGCTCCGGTCATAACCAATATGTGGGCTCAAAGCTGTTACCAACATCAGTGATCGGGTCATGAATTCTTCAATATTGGCAACATTGGCCTCAATCCCCCGCACGCAATAGAGCTCAAATGATTTCATGCCATCACCCAAGATTCGAATACTTTGCAAAAAATTGTGCAGTATTAGGGGCTTAAAAACATTTAGCTCAAAATTACCAGATGAAGCCGCTAGGCCAATAGTGACATCATTACCCATGACTTGATAACAAATCATTGACAACGCTTCGCATTGGGTTGGATTGACCTTTCCCGGCATGATGGAGCTGCCAGGCTCATTTTGAGGAATTGTAATTTCCCCCAAGCCCGATCTGGGTCCTGAGGACATCCACCGAATATCGCTTGAGATTTTCATTAGCGCTACTGCCAGGGTCTTTAAGGCTCCATGAACAAACACGATAGGTTCATGTCCAGATAAGGCTGCAAACTTATTGGGTGCCGAGACAAATGGAATATCAGTGAGCCTTTGGATTTCTTTGGAAACCCTCTCTCCAAACTGAGGATGGGTATTGATTCCTGTACCAACAGCAGTTCCTCCGATTGCCAGCTCATACAACTGTGGCATAGACAGGGCAATGGCTTTATGGGCTAGCTTTAACTGGGCTACGTAGCCTGAAAACTCCTGCCCTAAAGTTAATGGAACTGCATCCTGTAGATGGGTGCGCCCCACTTTGATAATCCCGGAAAATTGAGCATCCTTTACTTCCAGAGCCTCAATCAACGCTTCTAGGGTCGGCAACAGTTCTTTTTTCAGCTTACTAAGCCCAGCGACATGCATTGCCGTTGGAATAACATCATTGGATGACTGGCCCAGATTGACATCGTCATTGGGGTGTAGGAAGTGATCTTTACCCAGCTCACCACCCATCAACTGTATTGCTCGGTTAGCCAGAACCTCATTCATATTCATATTGGTTTGCGTGCCAGAGCCAGTCTGCCAAATGGATAAGGGAAATTCATCATTGAGCTCCCCAGAAAGAACCTCATCTACCGCTAGCAGTAGGGGCTCATACATCTCTTGAGGCAAAAGCCCTAGCTCCATGTTGACAAGCAAACAAGCCTTCTTGACTAAAGCAAGTGCCTGAATAAATTCAGCTGGCATCGTTTCCGTAGAAATATCAAATTGCTTCAGGGAGCGCTGTGTTTGGGCGCCCCATAAATGATCGCCGGACACCTCAATGGCTCCGAAACTGTCTCGCTCAATTCTTGAATTTTCCATCTTTTTATCTTATACCCTCCATTGAAATCTGCAATCACCAAAGAATATATTTGGATTGCTAACTTGATTTATTTAGCGTATACAGATATTAGATAGGAAAGAAATTGAATATGGACACCACCTTTCATCCGCTGAAGGCTTTGTTTGAGCAGCTAGGGCTATCCTCTGATTGTGATGCTATTGCCCAATTTATTAGACAACATGCGCCCCTAGATTCCTCCGTGATTTTGGCAGAGGCGAGCTTTTGGGAGGCAAGTCAAAGAAATTTCCTGCGAGATGAACTACTAAAAGATGCCGACTGGGCTGAAGTAATCGATCTGCTCAATGTTCAACTTAGAGAAACTCATTGAAGGCTACTGATGAAACGAATTGTGGATATCTTTAGTAAGGACTGGTCACCAGAAATCATCTGGACCTATATCGTCAATCTTGATGGAGTAGACAATACTCAAGATCTCAAAAGGGATGAAGTACCCCTCAGTGCTTTTGAAAGTGAAGCCCTACGACTAGCAATAGCAGAAAGTCGAGGGGATTCGGATTCTATATTTGCAAAGGTCAGAGAGTGATTGTGAAGTAGATACCATGATGTAATAACGATTCAGGAGGTTCTATGCTTCAAACGATTGCGGTCATCCTACTTGTCCTTTGGGCGCTTGGGCTAGTCTCATCCTATACGCTTGGTGGCTTTATCCACATACTCCTAGTAATTGCTATTGTGATGCTTCTGGTTCGCATCATTCAGGGCAGAACTCTTTAGCTCAATAAGCACTATAGATAAATGATGCTGTAGTTGCCAATAGCGGAAAAAGCTGTATCAATTTATACGGATGGCTAAAGACAATTGTCATCCTATGTGTGCTGTAGAACATTTCTATTGAAGCAAAACCGATAAAGTGAACTTAGGAATGGTCAAGCAGACATTAGAGGAAACGATAAGTGAGAAGTTTTTCTGCTTTCCAACTTGCAGTTAGCAATCGTCAAATCTCCATTCCTTACTTTTTCGCAATTGCTTTTACTGGGCCAGCTAAGAGATCCAAGATGAAGACATATCCGCGAACTGAAATGAAAAAACACCCGAAGGTGGTTTTAATATCTTTTGGTGGCTCGAAGCTGAACCGAACTGCAGGCTAATGAAAAAATTAGACTTCACGCCAAAGCGACCTCAATACTTTAAGGGTTTTCAGATTAGGATTATCAATTTTGGCTAGTAGTTCAGCAAACTGGGGGAAGGTGTCTGAAAATTCCTGAGTATCAAACAACTTCATCGACCACTTTGGAAAGCGCCTCTCTTCAATTTCGGTGATAGCTAGCAATTCAATATTGTGGTGTCTTGGATCTTTTTGAATTCTGCCCCAGGTTTCCTCTACCGCACTTCTAGCGCCCTCAAGGATTTGGCCAAAATAACCTTGGTCAAAAAAGAGGATGCCAGTAACAGAGTGCAATGTATTTGATGAAATAGATTTATCTACTATCGCCGTCAGACCCAAGACATTGATTGTTGCCCGAGCTTCACTGAGGTACTTTAATTCAACTAAATCTGATTTATGCATAGGGTATACCTGAAAAGTTTGAGACGATAACAACGAAGGGTAAGGTAGGCCTGTTTAACTATATTGATATGCTATCGGACTCTCAGGCACCTTTATGTACGATAACGCACATACAATGGCTTTTTTTAGGGCTAAATTGGAAAAATTGCTCAAAATCCACTTCCAGGCATCCAAATTAAAAACGCTGAATTAAGAGATCAAAACTGGCTTTTCCACTCCATTCCAGAGGATGTATGGCAAAGATTATTGCCTCATGTTGAAGAGTTTGATATGACGCTGGGCTTGGTCTTATCAGAATCCGGCATCAAAATGTCTTATATTTATTTTCCGAACACTGCTATTGTCTCCCTACTCTACAACCTAGAAAATGGATCTTCGGCTGAAATCGCCGTTGTTGGTAAGGAAGGCTGCCTAGGCGTATCACTCTTTATGGGTGGAAATTCTACTCTGACCACAGCGGTAGTACAAAGTGCAGGTAAGAGTTATCGTATTACAGCAAGCGTGATGCTTGATGAATTCAATAAGGGTGGTGGACTCATGCACTTATTGTTACGCTATACCCAATCCTTGATTACGCAAATGACTCAAACGGCAGTTTGCAATCGCCATCACACCCTAGATCAGCAATTTTGCCGCTGGCTGCTATTAAGTTTAGACAGATTACCCAGCAATGAGCTGGTCATGACCCAAGAGCTCATTGCTAATATGCTGGGAGTGCGCAGAGAAGGTGTTACGGAAGCAGCTTTAAAGGTTCAAAAAGCAGGCCTGATTAAGTATGCTCGCGGTCACATTAAGATCCTAGATCGACTAGGTCTTGAGAAGCGCACCTGTGAATGCTATCAAGTGGTTAAAACAGAATGCGAACGCCTTCTTCCAAAAAAACTCGCTGTTTAGTTGGCTAGCTATCAGTCCGTGCTGGACAGGAATGATTGAAGCAACTGCGGTAGTCATGCTGACTCTTTGGCTGGCCGGGGTAATGACATCCTACACGTTTGAAGGCTTTATCCACATCCTCCTGGTCATTGCCATTGTGATGGTTCATGTGCGAGTTATAAAAAAATATGAAGGATGAAGGATGAAGTTTTGATTTCATCATTAGCCTAATCGACCGCTGCTAATACACCGTAATCAATCAATGAATACGCTCTAATGTGTTTTTCTGTGCCAGATAGAGTCGGTCTGCGTTAAAACAGCTTTCATAATGAATAATAAAAATTAAAAATTAAATGTCGCTGCTAACTGCGGACCTTTCATCGTCGTCTTTTGCAGCAGTCCACTACCACTCATGTCATAGTACAAGGCACGGTAAGCTAAAGAAACATCAATCCATTTATCAAACGTCTTACCAACGCCAACCATACCCTGCCAAGTCACATTGGTTGTACCGCCCCCACCACCAATATCTGCGTACAAAGGGATATACCAACTTGAGCTAGCCAAACGGTATCTTCCCTTAAATCCAACAATTGGATCAATAGTGGAAGTGGACTTGGAGTCGCTTGCACTCAGTGAAGACCCATCTAGAACCAAATTCAGAGTGGCTGTGACACCAATACTTCGCACACCCACTAAACCATCTACATAGGCATTTTGGTTATTGATCAGGGTATAAGTCGCAGCACCAGTAAGAATTGTTTGTTGCAGTATTGCTTTAGTAGCTAGTCTCGCAGGAATAGCCCCCTGCGATGTCGGTAATGTGGTGCTGATCGTTTGATTTTGTTGCAAGGTTGCAGAAACTAAATCACCCATAATTCCCCAATTACCATAGTGCGCCTCTGCAGAAATCATGCCACCAGTTTTGAGATCGCCAAGAACATTGCTAGAGGATAGTACGGCAGTATCTAGGTATCTATCTTTAAAGAATAATGTTGAACTAATCCCAGGTGACCACAGATAAGGGGTTACTTCAAAACGCCACTTATCTGAAACTTGAGGTATTGGAGAGTTATCTGATTGAGCATACGCACTGGACGTGAAAAAACTAATAACAGTGGCGCTAAAGATCTTGAGAAATTTATGTTTCATTTAAATTGGGCTTTTTAAAGGTTCGACTTGATTCAGGTATCTTGTGCTGGCTTGAGTCTGTCGGCGTTAAAACAGCTCTTTTAGTCCGTGGGTCGCGAGCACGAAAACGCCGTTTCGCCGAAGTCAATCTCGCCCGACCCACCCCAACAACACTCCCCTATTATTTTGGTGGCCTGTGCATTGCGCAAATTTTGTTGCCAGCCGGATCTCTCAGCCAAGCAATATAGATAGTGCCAGCGGCTCCCTCTCGATAGCCTGGATCACCCTCACAAGAAGTTCCGCCATGAGCAACACCAATCGCATGGAATGCATCTACATCTGCCATGGATTTAGCGCTAAAGCCGATGGTGCCGCCATTAGCGTGAGTAGCTTCATTACCATCGATAGGCTTGGTAATTGCAAAGACTCCTCCGGGACCACGATAAAAATATTTGTCATGACTAAAGCTTCCCGGCTTAACACCCAAAGCCCCTAAAGCAGCGTCATAGAAATCTCTTGATACTTCTAAATCGTTTGCGCCCAACATGATGTGACTAAACATGATTCTTCCTATTAATAAAATTGAATGGATTAACGAACAACGATACAGCCTCTTTACTGCAAAGATTCATTTGAGGGTGTACGCATTACGGTATTGCGAATAAATTGCTTCTCGTAATGCCGATTACGTCGAGACTTCTTGGCGGTGGAGCGCTGCCCTCTGCGCTTATCAGACACAATATCACCTAGTTGACTGAGATCATCTAAGTCTTGAATTTGATTGGGTGAGTTGCGGCGAGGCATTTACGAGAGAGTAAATCACTAAAATTGATAATATTTGCATTAAATCATGTAAATTCAATACATGCTGAAGTAGTCAATCCAGGCGTTTTTGAATATTGAAACTCAAACCAGAATTCATCACACATTACGGGGAAGGCGATGATTAATAGATACTCAAGCATAGCTCGTGGAATACACTGGTTTACTGCATTGGCTATCCTCGCTCTGGCAATTTTGGGCTTTTGGATGACCCAAAGGGCGGGTGCCAATCTATGGGATGACCTGACCAATACACTCTATGGTTGGCATAAATTGATTGGCTTTACCGTATTGCTCGTCACGATCTTGCGATTTTGCCTCAAGCTCAATTCAAAAACCCCTCCCTATCCCAATAGCATTTCTCCATACATAGTCAAAGTTGCATCAGTCGTGCATTACCTACTGTATGGCTTGTTATTGATTGTGCCTTTGCTGGGATGGGCGGGGGTGACGGCCTATCCAGCTTTAATTACCCTGGGAGGCTATTCACTGCCAGCGATGCCGGGTATACCTAAAAGCGAGTTACTTGCCAAACAGATCTTCCAGATTCATGGAGTACTGGCAATGACGCTCATAGCAGTCGCACTATTGCATATTGCAGCTGCTATAAATCACCTCATCATTAAACGAGATGGCATTTTTCAAAGAATGTGGTTTGGAAGGCAAAAATAAGTTTGATCAAACTTAGTAAAGCTTGAACGGTTTTGTGAGCTTTAAATCTCAAATAAATGACCGCTTTTTTTCGCTTTCACACGAAGGTATTCGTCATTATGTTTGTTTGAGGGATAAATATGGGGAACCCTCTCAGAGACTTCGATCCCACATCGTTGTAGCGAATCTACTTTTGCGGGATTGTTAGTCATGAGCCGAACTTGATGGATGCCCAGTATCTGGAGCATTTGCGCAGCCGGAAGATAATTACGCTCATCCGAATCAAAGCCGAGCTGAAGATTGGCATCTACAGTATCAAAGCCTGAATCTTGCAGTTGATAAGCTCGGAGTTTGTTCACCAAACCAATTCCGCGCCCCTCTTGTGCAAGATATAAAAGAATGCCGCTACCTGACTTGGACATTTCTGAAATCGCACCCCGGAGTTGACTTCCGCAATCGCAGCGCAAGGATCCGACCAGATCACCAGTAAAGCATTCAGAATGCAATCGAACCAATACCGGCTTGAGGGGATCAATCTTGCCGATGATGATGGCAAGATGCTCTATGCCACCATCTCGGGGACGAAAAGCAATCACCTGAGCATCTTCCGCATTCTCCAGCGGTACGCGAGCCTGACTCACTTGCGTCAGTGAATTGGCTGCATTCTTCATATAGTCATCAATTAAAGATGCTTTGACCGTTGGAATATCCGTCATTGGCACATCCTGAATCACGAGCGCCGCTGGCAGTAATCTAGATAGTTTGGCGAGCGTAATACAAGAGGCCTCTAATGCATTCGCATCTCTAATATTGAGATCATCTAGACTCGGAGGACTCATTAATACAGATAATGGATTGGCCAAGAATTCAACGAGCTCAAGGGACAAATTATGTGCACTGGTTAAAACACTAATTGGTCGATCCGATTGATCGATGCCCAGGACATTCAGTCGGGTGCCAGTTAAGACTAAACCAATAGGAGACGTATCAAACTGGGATAGGAATTTGAAATTATCGGCATCTACAGCATCTACCGCCAGCATCACAATACTGCTACCAGACTGCTCTACCCGAACCATGCCGCCCCTACGAAGCTCTGAAATAACGCGGTCAACTTCAATGAGGGGGTCAAGCATGTACATGGTGGAAATGAATAATTAGTATCAACAAGCTAATTATTACACCTTATGGTAAATTGGTTTCGACCTTCTTCACCCCCTTAAAAAGCTTCTTTGTGATCCTTCCAGAGCCAAATCCTCCAGATGTAAAAATAGAGCTCGAGTCAGAGGGCGTGAACCAATGGCGCATATTTCAGGACCAATTTTTTTCCTCCACCCCCCTCTCAGATTCACCGCTGAAAACTGTTTTTGACCCCATCAGAAGATCCACAGTGGACTCGATGATGGTGGTGGGCCAGCTTGGGCAAACGATGGATGGTCGAATTGCTACCGTTACCGGTCAATCTAGATACATCAATGGCCACTCTGGCCTTGTGCATCTGCATCAGCTAAGGGCGCTTGTAGATGCAGTGGTAGTTGGCGTTGGAACCGTCTTGGCGGATGACCCACAACTTAATGTCAGACTGATTGAGGGGAAACATCCAGCACGCGTAGTGATTGACCCAAAAGGCAGGCTAGATCCAAAGGCGCGCATCTGGAGTGATGATGGCGTTAAAAGACTATGGATTGTTTCTAATGGACTGAATTTAGAGCCCCCAAAAGGGGTCAAAATCATCCAATTACCCATGGTTGATGGTCATATGGAGCCAGCGATGATCTTACAAAGTCTGAGCTCTGAGGGACTTAACCGGGTGTTGATTGAGGGTGGCGCAGAGACGATCTCTCGGTTCTTACAAGCAAATTGCTTAGATCGACTGCATATTATTGTGGCCCCGATTGTGATGGGATCTGGAAGAGCTAGCTTTAATTTAAAAGCGATTGAACATATGGATCAAGCGTCACGATTAAAGGTAAAAACACATTTACTAGATAGCGATGTGCTGTTTGATTGCGATCTCAGTTCCGCACGCATCCGCATAAATTAATTCATATAAGCTTGGACAATATCTGCAAATGTTTTGGCAGATTCTGGCCAGGTAGGTAGTTTTTTAGCAGCATCACCTGCACCTGAAGATAAGCTCTTACGTCGACCCGGATCGTTGATGACTAATCTCAAGGCTTCCGTTAGGCTTGGTACGTCCCCTGGTGGGATCAAGATTCCGGCAGAGTCTGGAACAGTCTGGGAAATGGCACCTCCACTTGTACCAATGATGGGGAGTGCATAGGACAGCGCTTCTGCATATGCCATACCGTAGCCCTCAAAAAGGGAGGCAAGTACAAATCCATCAGCATTACGGTAAAGCGAATCAAGATACGCAGGGTCTACAGCACCATGAATCTCAATTCGGTCTTGTAAATCAAAATGGGCAATGCTGTGCAGTAAGTCAGCATAAGCCTTCGCATCACGGCTTGTATCGCCAACAATGGATAAGCTCCACGGCAAATCACGTAGGGGCGCAAGGGCTTCGATCAAGATGCCAAAGCCTTTGCGTGGAATGATGCTTCCAACAGAGAGCCACTGAAACGGATCTTGAGATGTAAATTGTGTCCTCACTTGATACAAGGGAGAAGATACTCGATTGGTACCCGGAATGACGGTACTAATTTTTTTTCTTTCAACCCCAAACGAATCAACCAGAGCTTGGGCTGTCATGGGGCTATTTGCAATGACCTGTTTTACATGTGAGAGCGCTAATGTCTCACTCTCCTGAAGCTGCACTTGCTGGCCTTTGGTTAAACCAGACTCGTAAGCTAATGGGTGATGTATCAAAGCAATAATAGGATGATTGACTGCTGCTTGAGCAATGCTCTGTGGCATGACACCAAGAGCTAGGCCATCTATAACAATGGGCTTGCCGGCTTGTACTTGACATAACAGTTGCTCGGCTTGATTGATCGTTTCTTGATCAGGAAAAGGGAAGCCGGAACCCAGACTCAATAACTCAACTTCCCAACCCAGCGCCGTCAGCTCACTAACGATATGACTATCGTAGATATAGCCACCGGTCAGCGTTTGTAGATCTCCGGGATAGGCGAAAACAAATGCATTCGAACCTGCACCAGGCGCTCTACTCAATGCAACTCACCCTCATACCAGGCTCTTGCAATATGGGATTCTGAAATGCTTACCCGAATGGCATGCAATTCTTCAATCGGACGACCCAAACTATTGGCTTTTGCAGCCGCTGCCAATTGATCGAAAATATATTTAGTTAAAAATTCTGTAGTGGTGTTCACACCCTTAAATTGCGGGAGTTCATCAAGATTAGCGTAATTTAAGGGCTTCAAAGTCGCCTTGAGGATATCTAAAGCGCATCCGATATCAATCACGATCCCGTTCTCGTCAAGCTCACGGGAAATAAAAGCGGCATCAACAATGAAAGTTGCGCCATGTAAGGCTTGTGCCGGTCCAAAAACTGCCCCTTTGAAAGAATGGGCAATCATGATGTGATCGCGAACTTCAACAGTAAACATGTATTTTTCCTTATGGATATTGAATAAGACAACAAAGTTGAGAACTTTGAGCGCTAAAGATCTGCGGCAGTTGAGACGGCAAGGATTCAAAGTGAATCGGCTCAGTCAGAAGAGCATCGAGGCGGGAGTCGCTCAACATACCCAATGCAGCAGCTAGCCTGCGACGATAACTCCAGCGAGGTCTACGGGATTGAGAGATATGCCCAACCTGACTCGACTGCAGTCGTAACTGACGACTATGAAAAGCACCTCCTAGTGCCACATCAATTTGATTGGAACCATACCAACTCAGCTCCAAAATAGTGGCCTCTTCGCCTGCTGATTCAATTGCAGTTGACAGGCCGCTAGCGCTCGCACTGCAATGGAACACAAGATCACAATCTGTGGGTGCTAATTCGGGGGAGCTGAACTGCACACCCAGTTTTTTTGCCAAAGCTGCGCGCTCGGGATTAATATCCACTAGCGTTACTTCGGCACCTGGTAAATGCCCACATAAATAGGCGATTAAGGAGCCGAGCACACCTGCCCCGATAATTACGATACGGTCACCAGGCCCAGGTGACGCATCCCAAACAGCATTTAAGGCGGTCTCCATATTGGCTGCTAAAACCGCACGTTGCGCTGGGATTTCTTGAGGAATTACTAGGACATTAGCAATCTCGGTTTGAAAAACCGATTGGTGAGGCATCAAGCTAAACACCAGCTGTCCGATCAGCTCTGTGGGACCAAGCTCAACCCTGCCCACATTCGAATATCCATACTTCACTGGAAAAGGAAGCTTGCCGCCCATAAATGGCGCTGCCATGCGAGTGTATTCACTCTCGGGAATGAGGCCCTTAAAGACAAGGGATTCTGTACCGCGACTCAGCGCACTAAATACGGAACGCACTTGAACACTATTTTCGGGCAAGGGGCCGAGGATTTCTGAACGAATCTCAGTGCGCTCAGGAGCCACGTACCACAGGGATTGACTGACGACTGAGGCCACAGGATGAACCACGTAAAAATCCTTAGTAGGAAAAGTGAAAATGTGCTTGCTAACCTATACTGCTGGTGCGCTTTGCATAGTATAGGTGAGCTTAAGATAAATTGAATACCTTAGTAAATAAACACCCCATAAGAGCAGTATCGATTCGTCGAGTCATCTTCTTTTTACTTTTTCTATTGACGTCTGCATTAATGCTTTGGTTGTTAGATCAGACGCTAAATCATTATTTCCCCAACTTCATTCGCTGGACATTAATAGCCCTTTTTTCACTCACCCTGCCTTGGATGGTAATCGGTTTCTGGAATGCGATCATTGGCTTTTTAATTTGTCTGTTAATCAAAAAACCACTCTCTATTATTTTGCCAGCGAGTATGCAGAATTGTGAAGAGGTTTCTTTCAATAGCTCTACAGCCCTTCTACTTTGCATTCGAAATGAAGACTCGACAAGAGTGATTCGCCATCTTGAAATCATGATGGACAGCTTAATCCATGCAGGCTTTGAAAAGCACTTTCATATTTACATCCTCAGCGATAGCACTACTGAAACAATTAGACAATCCGAAAGCAAGCGGTTCGAGCAATTGAATCAGGATTATGGGCAACGAATCAATATCGTCTATCGCTGCCGCGAAACTAATGAAGGGTACAAAGCGGGCAATATTGCTAGCTTCTGTCAGCAGTACGGAAAACTACATGATTTTGCTATCACGCTAGATGCTGATAGCTTTATGACGGCAGCGGCAATAGCAAGACTGGTAAGAATGATGCAATCCGATCCGCAGTTAGGCATTCTGCAGGGTCTTGTTATTGGTCTGCCATCGAGTAGCGCCTTCACCCGTTTTTTTCAATATGGCATGCGCCTAGGAATGCGCTCTTACACCATGGGCTCAGCATGGTGGCAGTCAGATTTTGGTCCTTACTGGGGTCATAACGCCATTATTCGCCTTGCACCTTTTATGCAGTTTTGTCAGCTGCCAGAACTGAAAACTGCAACGGGCCAGACAAAACAGATACTCAGCCATGATTTGATCGAGGCTGTATTGATGCGAAGTGCTGGTTTTGATGTACGAGTCTATCCATACGAAGATCAAAGCTGGGAAGAAAATCCACCAACCCTCACGGAATACATTCGCCGTGATTTACGATGGTGCGAGGGCAATCTTCAATACATCAATCTCATCGCCCTACCTCACCTCAAGTTCATCAGTCGGATACAGCTTCTTTTAGCCATCTTTATGTTTCTTGGCTCACCGGCATGGATTGCCATGATGGTTATCTGCACCATATCGATTGCTATTTTTCCATCTACCCAAGAAACGGCCAATGGGTTGTATTTCTATGCGTTTATTGGGCTTACTCTTGTCATGTGGTATTTGCCAAAAATTGCCGGAGCGCTGAATGTTTTACTCAGCACCAAAGAATCCCAACGTTTTGGTGGTCGATGGCGGTTTAGCATTAGCCTTGTACTTGAAACTACTTTTTCTCTATTCATGACTCCGATTACTTGGTTCAATCACACAATTTTTATGGTGAGTCTTGCTGTAGGGCATAAAGGGGGCTGGGCGACGCAGGCACGAGAGGACCATACTGTTAGTTTTTCCAACGCTATTCAGCAATTTTGGCCGCATACAATACTTGGAATCGCTTTAGCGTTGACACTGTATCTCAGCCAAGAAAGTGCATTTATCTTTGGTATATTGTTTTTCGGCGGTCTATTGCTATCGATACCGCTGGCAGTGATCACGTCACAGACTTGGCTAGGAAATCTCATGATGAGATATCAAATCCTATCCTCCCCAGAGGAGATTACTATCCCGAATGAATTAATCCCGCTCCGACTAAAAGCCTTACAGCATCGCCAGGATTACTGAGCGCATTCATGAGCCTGATCAGAATATACACACGTGCATTAAAAATGCTCGACTCAGACAGAAATCTTGCCTGGATATTAGCGTTTGCAAATCTAGCACTCGCCGTGACACTGTTTGCTGAACCGATACTATTTGGCAAGGTGATCAATACGCTTGCAAGCACTGAAGCTTCTAAGGCTTCCTCACTATGGAATGATGTTGCACCTTTATTAATTGTTTGGGTGCTTTTTGGTTTTTTTACGATTGGCACTTCAACACTAGTTGCTCTATTTTCAGATCGCCTCGCGCATCGCCAACGACATAAAGTATTTGGTGAATACTTTGAGCATGTATTACACATGCCCTTAAAACAGCAGTCTCAAACCCACTCAGGTCGGCTGATGAAAATCATGCTGGCAGGTACAGATACCCTCTGGTGGCTTTGGCTCAGCTTTTTTCGTGAACACCTATCCGCTTTTATTTCTTTAATCATTTTGATTCCATTGGCGCTGTATATGAATTGGCAGCTTGCTTTGGTACTCATCAGCCTGTGTTTATTCTTTGGATTACTCACCCACTTCATCTTACGAAAAACGCAAGATCTCCAGCACGCCATTGAAAGTCATCATTCGGATTTAGCTGAATTAGCCTCGGATACTCTGAGCAATATTGCACTAGTGCAGAGTTTTTCTAGAATTCAGGTTGAAGTGAAAGCGCTTCATGGCATCAGCCAGAAAGTACTGAGAGCGCAATTGCCTGTTCTTTCCTGGTGGGCAATAGTCACCGTACTGACAAAATCTGCAACCACGCTCAGCATTCTCTGTATTGTTGTTTTGGGATCATGGCTTTATGCGCAATCCCTCATCACCATAGGTGAAATTGTTACCTTCATTGCTTTTGCAGGGATTTTTATTGGTCGCTTAGAGCAAATCGTCACATTTGCTAATAAGCTGGCTACAGACGCGCCCCGTTTACAAGAGTTTTTTGGAATTCTAGATACATCGCCAGATATTCAGAATATTCCGAATGCAATAGACCCAGGACGATGTGTTGGTTTGATTCAATTTGATCAGGTTTGCTTTACCTATAACAATCGGCATAAGGCCATTGATAGATTGAGTTTTACTGCAAATCCAGGTGAGACCATTGCCTTAGTTGGCGCCTCTGGTGCAGGAAAATCTACTGCGCTGAGCCTACTGTATCGCGCCTTTGATACCCAGTCTGGACAGATCACTATAGATGGTATTGATATCAAAAATTTCGATCTATCAGCGCTGCGTAGGAATATCGGCGTGGTCTTTCAGGAACCCCTGCTATTTAATCGCTCCATCGTTGAAAATCTTCTCGTTGGCGCACCAGATGCGAGCGAAATGGAAATACGAATAGCCTGTCTACGAGCGCAAGCCCTTGATTTCATTGAAAGACAACCAGAGGGTTTTGATACCATCATCGGTGAAAGAGGACGAATTTTATCTGGGGGCGAGAGGCAACGACTGTCAATTGCACGTGCCTTACTGAAAGATCCCCCTATTCTCGTTCTAGATGAAGCTACTAGCGCATTGGATGGGGCTACTGAAGAGAACTTGATTAAAGCCATGAGCGAGGTGATGCGCACTCGAACCACCTTAGTCATTGCACACAGGCTCAGCACGATTAAAAATGCAGATATGATTTTAGTAATGGAAGCCGGCAGAATTATCGAAACCGGAACTTATCAATCTCTGTGTGAAAAAAGTAGCCAATTTAATAAAATGGTCAACATTCAATTGGGTTTAAAAAATCCATGATGAATCCACACATCCAATTTAAATACATCTGATGAATACATTCTCAACTGATTGGCTAAGCTTACGTGAGGGCGTAGATCACCGTTCACGTAATCCTGCTTTGCAACAGCAAGTACTGAGCTATTTAGAGCAAGTTGGAAGCGTAAAAAACGATCCTATTCATATTATCGACCTAGGATCAGGCACAGGCTCTAATCTACGCGCCCTAGCGCCATTGATCCAGCATAGTCAGAACTGGACTCTAGTTGATTACGACCCACTACTGTTGATGGCGGCCCGAGAAAAACTGTGCGCCTGGGCAGATAGCGTCTCTGATGGGGCGCCTCATGGTCATTTGGATAGTAATGCTACTAGGCCAGTAACTTTAGTGAAAAATAATCATGAGATTAATGTCATTTTTTTACAGAAGGATCTTGCTGGTGATCTTCAGTCTGTACTATCTAAACCAGCAGATTTGATTACTGCAGCAGCATTTTTTGATTTAGTCGCAGTTGGCTGGTTAGAGCAATTTTGCAGAGCATTAAAAACGCCTCTTTATACGGTCTTAACGTATAACGGCCAAGAAACATGGCTACCGGTAGATCCCTGGGATAGCAAGATTCTGGAAGCATTCCACCATCATCAAGGATCCGATAAGGGTTTTGGATCTGCTGCAGGACCCCTAGCACTCACGACTTTGGAGCAACTACTGAGAAAAGAAGGATTTAAGGTAGTAACCGGATCAAGTCCCTGGGTACTAGGTCCAAATGACTCCTTATTGATTCAGGAATTAGCCGCCGGCACCGCCAAAGCTGCCGCAGAAACCACCCTGGTTAGCAATGCCATTGCACAACAGTGGGGGGAAAGTCGCGCTCAATCTCCAAAATGTGAGATTGGTCATGATGATTTGTTTGCAAGGTATTAAAAAATCAATCCCTTACCCTAAAACCTCACTGTTACTTACTTCAGAGCGCTACTTGGAAGCAGTCGAATGACCTCTTCAAGAGTTTGATAACCTGAGACTGGCATAAAACTTTTTGGAGAAAAATCTTTTTCTCCAATGAGCATTGCAGGTAGCCCCTGAAATCCATATGTCCTGAACTCTTGCTCATCTTGCATCACATGCTTGCTCAAGGTGCCATCGTCGATTGCCGCTCTCAAATGCTGGGGATTGATACCAATGTTGCTGGCAATCTGAATCACCGTTTCTTCATGAGTAATATCAAGCCCCTCTAAGAAAAATGCATCAAACAATTTTCTAGCGAGAGTCAATGAAAGTCCCTGAGTATTGGCATAGCAAACGCATTCCTGTGCAAGCCAGGTATAGGTTAAAAATTGCGGTGTCAATATCTTCAGATTTTCTTCTGCAACAATGAGCTCTTTCCGAGCACTCTCCAAATTATCAATGTATGTTTGGGAAGGTTTTGTATTTTGATCAACAGGACTTAATTCAAATGCTCTCCACACAACATCAATCTTGTCTGGATACTGATCCTTGAGCTTACATAAAGCAATTGTTTGAAAATAAGAATAAGGGCACTCAAAATCTGCCCATATTTGAATTTGAATCATGTTTTTTACCTTTAATACTTCAGAAATACACAAAAAAGATTGGCCTCTTCTGGCCAAAGAAACAGCAATCGGTAAACTAGCTCCAATCTAAGGGGACTAGCCCCGTAGTAAACAATTTCGCCTTGGACCAGCTAGTCGAGCAGCATGATCTCATCGCAACCACTTGAGTATGAGCGGTGATAGTATGGATACGTGCTCGCCCAATAAGATACTCAATTATGAACTTTTAATATATTCATAGTGGAAATAAAGTGGCGCGGACAGGGCAATGCCAGCTAAACAGGGTGATTCAGGTCCATTCAGTGACGATCAAAATAAGCAAAAGCTAGTTTTTATGAAAAAGTCTGCAGAAATCTCGGTGCGTTTGACTCAAAGGGCCTTACAAGTGGGTTCTACCCTGCTAGCAGGTCTGGTCATTTCGCAAATACTGAGCTTCGTAGCAATCTTTCAAGTAATGAGCGATACGCAGGCAGCTGGAATGGTGTCTTATGCCCTTATCCAAAAACTTTCTACCATTATTGTTTTGACGGCTTTTATAGTGCTGTCTTTGGCAAACTTGCTGGTTAAAAGGGCAGTCAATCTGTATAAAGCGGTACGATTACCAGCTCTCGTACTAATCGTCTCTACTGCACTTGCAAGCTATGTCTTAATCCCTCGCATGGATTTCTTGATCGAAACCGCGCTTAATGATGGATATCCAGTTGCATTCTCACCCTCGGCGAACCATTTTCAAATACTAGAATTATTGCTTTTAGCATTGCTTGCCATACAAGCATACAGCTCTATTCTGGTGTCATGGAGGCAGCTAAAACCTCAAATCTAATTTAATGCTGACTCGTTGAGCCTGCATTAACTCTTTTCGTTATCTTTCTTTTTGATTGTCCGAAACTCTAAGACCATGAGCACTAATCCTGTGACCATCAGGCTAAATACAAAAATAGCAGTGAATAACAGCGTATTGTCAAAGTTCATTTTTTCATGTCCATCAGTGCGCACAACTTAAAGTAGATGCCAAATGTAAAGATGGCGGGAATCCAGATAGCGGTGAAGATCGCTTGTTGCGCATCTTTCTGAACAAACCATAAATAAGCAGAAATGAAAAATGAGATCATGACAGCGAGGATGATAAAAAAATCTGATTTTTTAAACATAGAGAATTTCCTTTAATCGTTACTTTTACAAAAATCCTGCATTCCATAGCCGATTGCACTAAGCAAGCATCCAGCAATAGAAATAGAACCAATGATACGAATTCCTGAAGACAGGCCAAACGAAAAACTATCAAAATCTATTAAATTCATCAACCCAAAAAGGAGTGCTACTGTGCCGAGCACTACAGAAAAATTACCCACTCTGATGAGCAGTTTGGGTATAAAGGGGTTTGATTGTTTCATTGACGCACCATTTAGAAATACCTATTTAAGGTATTACTGATTCTAGACCAGTAATAAATGTTGCGCGACTTTTTTACCAATAAAAGGGGTGCATTACTGTAGTGCCTTTGAAACTCAATGGCACTGACTTAATAAAGGGCTAGGGTTAGACCCACCAGACAGACTCTTGAGGATATTCTTAATCAAGTATTCGCAGATTTGGCTTAATCCAAACCGTCTGAAGTGCACAGATAAATCTGCTACAGCCCAATGAATTTACCTAGATTTAACGCAGATTGGCTTTGATGAGGCTGAGTACATCATCATAAAACTGCTGCAGTTTTTTCTTGATTGCGAATATGGAGCGAAGAGAATTCATCTTGGATTCATTTCTCCGTTGAATGGGTTTGAGCAAGCTTAGACTTTATACTATGTATGCGGTATCTTTATGGAAAATCCTGTTTATTAGCGCGCTGAGGCGACTTTTTGCCATCCCCATTAAAGCTATCTAAAGAATGCTTATGCCCGAATTTTCGACCGAGGACTACCTTCTGTATGCACCATACCCGTCGTCATCGACCATGGGGCACTGGCTTGAAGAAACGAATCAGATTACCCGTCACATTCTGAGCAATATTTCAGAAGCAGAACACTTAGTCCCTCAGCTAAACATTCTCAACCCCCCTCTTTGGGAATTAGGTCATTTAACCTGGTTTCATGAGTTTTGGGTGCATCGGGATGGGCAAGAAAACAAACCATCATTGCTGGAAGATGCAGATTACTTGTTTAACTCATCAGAGATAGCCCATGAAGATCGCTGGTCCACGTCAACACCATGCCTAAGTGATCTTTTGGAATATAACCACGGCGTCATCGAGAAAACCAAGCAGCTACTTCATAATCCAGTGGATACAAAAACTGCCTACTTTATTCAGTTGGCAATTTTTCATCAGGATATGCATAACGAAGCATTTGCTTATATGTGGCAGACATTGGGCTACCCTGGGCCATTTCCCCCATTTTCTCCCTTTGTAACTCCGAGCATTCTGGAGGATCAGGTGCAGACTTGGATTGAGTTTCCGAAGTCGACTATCAAAGCAGGGTCGGATCGCGGCTCAGGCTTTATTTTTGATAATGAAAAATGGGGTCACTCTCAGGATCTTCCTGCGTTTGCCATTTCAAGCAATCCTATTACTAATGCCGATTACTTGGCATTCCTAGAATCTGAAACCAATCTTTCAGAAACAAAGCCAGTCTCATCACCGTCGCATTGGAAAAAAGATGGGGAATCTTGGTTTGAGCGATTCTTTCAAGAATGGCTACCTTTAAATCCCGCATCAGCAGTGCGCCATATTAGCTACCTAGATGCCCAGCGCTTTTGCGAACTTCAAAAATTGCGTCTGCCCAATGAACATGAGCTCAGTGTATTAATGTCTCAAAAACAAGATATTTGGCAGCCCTCCTATTTATGGGAATGGACCAGCAGCACCTTTCTGCCTTTTCCTGGATTTAGTGCCGATCCGTATAAGGACTACTCACTCCCTTGGTTTGATGGCACTTATCAAGTACTCAAGGGTGGCAGTCTGTACACACCCGATCGCTTAAAAAGGGTAGCAATGCGGAATTTCTATCAGCGTGATCGCAGTGATCATTTTTGCGGCTTTCGTACGTGCTTAGGCTAAATTGAGTAAGCTGACGTTGTTGTGGCATTTGCCATCCTTTAAATACATGATAATTTTTTTATGACTACTCCTTATAACGGCCGCCTTACCTCTTTATCTCATGGTGGAGGCTGTGGCTGCAAAATTGCACCCGGTGTCTTAAGCGATATCCTAAAAGCCTCACCAATACGTAATTTACCTGCCGCACTATTGGCTGGCTCTGACAATAATGAAGATGCCGCTGTCTACCAAATCAACGATCATCAGGCGATTGTTGCGACAACGGATTTCTTCATGCCCATTGTGGATGATCCATTTGAGTTTGGTCGTATTGCCGCAACCAATGCAATTTCCGATATTTATGCAATGGGTGCACAGCCCCTTTTTGCACTCGCCCTCCTAGGCATGCCTATTTCAGTTTTACCCTTAGATGTGATTCAACAAATTACTGCTGGCGGAGAGTCCGTCTGCAATGATGCAGGCATCATGATTGCTGGTGGCCACTCGATTGATACTGTGGAGCCCATTTATGGCTTGGTAGCTATTGGTGTAGTGGATCCAAAAAAACTCAAACGCAATAATGGCGCTCAAGCGGGCGACAGCATCATTCTGAGCAAACCATTGGGTGTGGGCATACTTTCTGCAGCGTTAAAGAAAGAGGTGCTCTCCCCTGCAGGCTATCAAGAGATGATTGCTCTGACCACTAAATTAAATAAGCCTGGCGTTGCTCTCGCTCAGCTTGAGGGTGTGCATGCCTTGACCGATGTCACAGGCTTTGGCTTGGCAGGGCATCTTCTAGAAATGGCCAGAGGATCCGAATTAATGGCGCAGGTTCAGTGGGATGCTATTCCCGTAGTTCAGGAGGCAATTGAGCATGTCAAAGCCGATATCTTTACAGGTGCTTCCACGCGCAATTGGGTGGGTTATGGCAGTGAAGTGCAGCTTGCAAACAATTTAGCACTGTGGCAACAACACTTATTGACCGATCCTCAGACTAGTGGCGGCCTTCTCATCGCTTGCGCTCCAGAACAAGAAGCCGAAGTCCTCTCTATCTTAAATATGGGAGGCTTTGCTAGCGCCCAAAAAATTGGTCACTTTACTGCAGGTACTGGATTATCCGTTGTGTAAATGATGTGAGATGCATTCTTATACCAAGCCACTTACCAGCTCTTGGATAGACTGCTTCTCACGCGCTGGATGAATCCATTCTTTTCGTAAATCAATCTGCTGTTGTAGTGAAGCGTAGAAGGTAGGCATTGTTTCTGCTCGATACAAAAGATCAGCGAGTGCTTTTGCATCTCCCACTGGAAAGTAGCCAGGATAATCATCTCCCAGTAAACCGCGATTGCCTGGGATATCAGAGGCGATCACCGGAATACCGAGTGCAATCGCCTCGGAAACCACATGGGCACCGCCTTCCATGCGACTAGAAATGACCATTAGGCGACTTTGGGAAAGTATCTGTAACGCATTTAGATGGCTTACCTCTCCAATCCATTGGTAGCGATCGAGCGTTGTATTACATTGTTTAGCAAACTCTGCCATTGGGGCACTCATCGCCTGACCCAAATGCCGTACTTGAATTTTGGAATCCGAGGGTAATAGTGGCAAGCTTCGCACTATGCAAAAGGGATCCTTTTCATCTCTTAAGTGACCAATGATGCTGACTAGAAAATCTTCTTTCGGGGTCGGGCTAGGTGCATTAATCTCAACTGATTGATAGATGACTTGGGCTTTATCTAGCAGACTGGGTGGTATCAAATCCAATGCCGATGACTGTAAGACGATTAACCGATCCGCCAGCTGCATTGATTGAATCACCTCACGATGATTTTCCATATCCCGATACAAATCAGTACCGGTCAAAATCAAGACAACCGGTCTATTAGGATATGTTTCTTTAAAGCGCACAATCGATTGATGACTACGATAGGCATGAAGCGCTATTAATACAGCAGTATCGTCCCCAGACCAAGACTCAGTCACCTCAACCAAATACCCAAGCTTCTCCAAAAACCCTTGCCAGCGTAAAGCGGTCATCCGGTTTCCGTGAAGACTGCCTAGCGGAGCTGGAGTCACGATTTCGATGGAGGATTTGATATGCGACCCTTTTAGAAAGAATTATTTTAAGGGTTATTCATCAATCCAAGATGGATGTTTGTGCATTACCGAATGAAACAACTCAGATTCAATGTGGTGATTGAGCCATTGCTTCACTAAGGAAAACGGCAACCCTTCAAATTGTTGCGGATTGACCATCGAAAACTGCCGGATGAATGGGAAGATGGCAATGTCTATCCAAGTCAGTTTGTTTCCCATCAGATACTGGCCAGTTTGTAGTGCGCTCTCCATGGGTTGAAGCATGAGTTCTATTGCGGCATGCAACACTAGCTCTGGGTTGAATTCTGGGCTTTGCTCTGAATAGCGGTTTGGATATTTGTATTGGTCCAATAGCACTTTAAACGGGCCGTCATTTTTTTCAATCCACGCTTGAGCGATAAGTTCATCGACTTTTCCCCAATGATCTGGATCAGACTGTTGTAAGGCCCAACGCATGATGTCCAGACTTTGATCCAAAATAAGCCCATCCACACACAATACGGGAACCGTTCCTTTGGGTGATACCAGCAGCATGGACTGCGGCTTATTACGCAGTTCAATCTCCCGATGCTCAAGCTCAATACCAGCGTATTTCAATGCCATACGAGCCCGCATGGCATAGGGGCATCTTCGGTAAGAGTACAAAATGGGCATCATTTCTTTATTGCTTTATTGCTGCACTACATTATTGTCCGACATGAATTGGGATTGGGACCCTAAGTACAGCAGTCGCATGGCGAACCCAAGATACGAAGCCACTCATGAAGTTGCTTCAAGGGCTCTTGCTTTCAACCTTCAGGCCTAAGCCTTATTTAGGGCCAAATACTTGCCAAATGAAAAAATAGAATTAGGGCCTAACTGAGGCTTCAACTTTTTAGGTGGCGATTTTTTCAACGATTTTTCAGCGGACTTACTACTGACCTTAATCTTTGGCTCGGGCTTCATGCAAAATAGGCCTTTGGTGCTTGGCTCAATCTTCACATTTGACTCACGCAATACTTTGTCTAGCGTGATTTGAGACATCTTTTCAAGCATAAAGCTTTGCAAATCGACCCACAGTTCTGCACCTAATTCTGCGCCAGGATTGGGTTCACCATCAATTGCAGTAACAATATCTTTTAAGGAAATAGTCTCTGGCTGACGAACGAGAGAGTAGCCGCCCCCAGGACCTCGATGGCTCCTGATCATGCCAGATGACTTCAATACCGCGAAGATCAACTCGAGATAAGAAAGCGAAAGTCCGTGCCGCTGACTAATGAGGGGCATGGAAATGGCGTGGCCATGCTCAGTGTGAGCAGCGATGTCCAGAATGACGTCAAAGGCGATTTTGCTTTTACTAGAAATTCTCATGAGAATAAGCATACCCCTTGCATGGAGAAATGCAACAGAAATTGAAGAATCCTGATGGATTTTGTTATCTATTTATTAGATTAATACTATCTAAATTATTAATTATAAAAATATATTAAAAAGCCTCATAATGGACCCTGTTTTAGGCAACTATTTTTATTCATTACAGGAGAAACCATGTCGTTAATTAACACCCCAGTTCCACCATTCAAGACCCAAGCTTTCCACAACGGTAAATTTATTACTGTCTCCGATGAGACTCTCAAAGGTAAATGGTCTGTACTCGTTTTCATGCCAGCAGCTTTTACATTTAACTGCCCAACAGAAATTGAAGATGCGGCTGATAACTATGCTGAATTCCAGAAGATGGGTGCTGAGGTATACATCATTACTACCGATACTCATTTTTCACACAAAGTGTGGCATGAGACTTCACCTGCAGTAGGCAAGGCGAAGTTCCCATTGGTTGGTGATCCAACTCACACACTCACACGTGGTTTTGGTGTACACATTGATGAAGAAGGCTTGGCATTGCGCGGCACATTCATCATCAATCCAGAAGGCATCATCAAGACTGCTGAGATTCATTCCAATGAAATCGCTCGCGACATCTCTGAGACAGTACGTAAGCTTAAGGCTGCTCAATACACAGCAGCTCACCCAGGTGAAGTTTGCCCAGCGAAGTGGAAAGAAGGCGCAGCCACATTGACTCCATCTTTAGATCTCGTAGGCAAGATCTAAGCTTTGTAGTCAATATGCACTAGTAATTAATAGACTCTCTTCGGAGAGTCTATTGGGTAGGATCAGAAGCAGATTTCCTACCCAATAGACTCATCAAAAAACATCGGGACTCATCAGGACTCATCAGTAATCAAGACCAAGGAATACATCATGTTAGATAACAATATCAAATCCCAACTCAAGGCCTATTTTGAAAAAATAGTGAGCCCGATCGTTCTGGAAGCCACTCTCGATGAGAGCGCCTCATCTGCTCAAATGCTGGAGTTGCTGAACGAGGTTGCGGAGCAATCTGACAAGATCACTGTAAAGACTGCGGGTAAGAGCCAAAATATCCCTAGCTTTACAGTTGGTAAATCCGATGAAACTGCTCGCATTGCATTTTCCGGCTTGCCAATGGGTCATGAGATGACTTCCTTCATCTTGGCAATTTTGCAATCCAGTGGCTATCCACCGAAAGTGGAGCAAGATGTCATCGACAGCATCAAGGGTCTTGAAGGTAAGAAGCGCTTTCAGACATTTATCTCCTTGTCATGCCACAACTGCCCTGATGTAGTGCAGGCCTTAAACCTCATGGCTGCCCTCAATCCGAATATCGAACACGAGATGATCGATGGCGCCCTCTTTCAAGGTTTGGTTGACCAACACCAGATTATGGCAGTACCGACCGTCATTTTGAATGGCGAAGTGTTTGGGCAAGGTCGCATGAGCGTTGAAGAAATTGCTGCCAAACTCGATACCAGCTCCTCAGCACGCGATGCCGAAAAGTTAAGCGCAAAAGCTGCATATGATTCATTGATCATTGGTGGAGGGCCTGCTGGCGCCTCTGCAGCAATCTACTCCGCCAGAAAAGGCATTAGAACAGGAGTTGTGGCTCAAAACTTTGGTGGTCAAGTTGCTGATACTGTAGGTATTGAAAACTTCATCTCGGTTAAAGAGACCGAAGGCCCTAAATTGGTGATGGCACTTGAGCAACACGTGAAGGAATATGACGTCGATCTCATGAACCTACAAACTGCTAAGGGCTTAAGTAAGACTGGTGATGAAATTGCCATTACTTTGGAAAATGGCGCCGTTCTGAAGAGTAAGACCGTAATTCTCAGTACAGGTGCACGCTGGCGCGAAATGAATGTACCCGGAGAGCAAGAGTATCGCGGCAAAGGCGTGGCTTACTGTCCTCACTGTGATGGCCCTTTATACAAAGGTAAGCGCGTAGCAGTGATTGGCGGCGGAAACTCCGGAGTTGAGGCTGCGATTGATTTAGCGGGTATTGTGGATCACGTCACTTTGATTGAGTTTGATACCAAGCTGCGTGCGGATGCGGTACTACAGAAAAAAATGTATAGCATGCCTAACGTTACGGTGATCATGAATGCCTTAAGCAAGGAAGTGTTGGGTGCTAATGGCAAGGTAACCACTCTGCGCTACGAAGATCGTGCTAATCAACAGATGCATGATGTCGCACTAGAAGGGATCTTTGTACAGATTGGTTTACTGCCTAATACTGATTGGCTTAAGGGTGTGATTGATCTTTCTCCTCGCGGTGAAGTCATCATTGATCAAAAGGGTGAAACATCCATGCCTGGCGTGTTTGCAGCTGGAGACTGCACTACAGTTCCCTTCAAGCAAATCATCATCGCTATGGGTGAAGGCGCTAAAGCCTCCCTCTCAGCATTTGATTATTTGATTCGTTCCTAAGACTTCACAGTAGGAATTGGATGTAAAAAAGCCCCGATTATCTCGGGGCTTTTTTTTGCTTTGCTTAGTTTAGTTTAGTTTAGCTTAGATCATCGCTGAGCTTGATGTGCCATCTGCAATAGCTCTGCTAAGTGTTTCACTTGACGACCCGTTTCTTGCTCAATCTGCTCCCTACAGCTAAAACCATTCGTGAGAATAATGGTCTCCTGATTGGTAGCTCGAATCGCTGGCAGCAAGACTAGCTCACCAACTGCTTTTGATAGCTCCACATGCTCAGGATTAAATCCAAATGAGCCGGCCATACCGCAGCAGCCACTATCAATGTAATTTGCTTTAGCACCCAAAGCGCTGAGGAGCGCTACATCACCCTTAGTGCCAAATAAAGACTTCTGATGACAATGAGAATGCACCAAGATATCGCAATCTAAAGGTGGCGGCACATAACCCTGTTCATGCAAGAAATCCCCTAACAAATAACTGCTAGATGACAATAACTTCGCTCTGGGATCATGAGGAAAGAACTTCAATAGCTCATCTTTAAATACGGACATGCAGCCCGGCTCAAGACCGACCACGGCAATCGGTGAATCAACACCTGCATCAATCTGGTCCCCAATAGAATCTAGAATTTTCTCGAGCTTTTGCTTGGCGAGATCTAGATACCCAAAGTCATATAGAGGGCGGCCACAACACAAAGGCGTCTTTGGCAAGGTTGCCTCAAAGCCTGCATGTGCTAGCACCTCAACGGCAGCATTAGCGACCTCAGGGTGGAAATGCTCACAGAACGTATCGACCCAAAGAATGACTTTCTTCTGCCCAATACTTGCAGGCTTTGATTGCTTGAATTGCTTTCTAAAAGATTGGCTAGCAAACTTCGGCAGGCTACGCTCTTGCGCTACACCACCAACCCATTTAGCAATGCGAGATAACACTGGAGTTTGCATCACGCCATTCATCAGCCAAGAGAACGGGCTCGCTAGTGGAGCCCAGTCGCCAATGCGGCCCATGGTGAGAGCCTGACGAGGCCTGCTATTGGTCTCGTGATAGTGAGACAAAAACTCCGCTTTGTACGATGCCATATCGACGTGGGCAGGACAGTCGCTCTTGCAGCCTTTACAGGAGAGGCAAGTATCTAGCGCCTCTTTGAGCTCTTTGCTTTCCCAGCCATCCCGAATCACTTCACCCTGCAGCATTTCCCAGAACAGTCGTGAGCGACCGCGAGTCGAGAAACGCTCTTCTTTGGTGGCGCGATAGCTAGGGCACATCGTACCTACTTTTTCACTACGGCACTTACCCATACCAACGCAACGCTCAACCGCTCTTTGGAAACCATTACCCTCTTGGCTCAAGAAATTGAGACGTGTCTTGATGTTGACTACTTTATATTCCGGACCCATGCGTAGGTTTTCATCTACACGGTAGGGATGTACTACCTTACCTGGATTGAGTTTGTTCTGCGGATCCCAGATCCGTTTGAACTCATGCATCGCACCCATCAACTCTTCGCCAAACATAATTGGCAAAAATTCTGCTCTAGCTTGGCCGTCGCCATGCTCACCAGTAAGTGACCCCCCAAATGCCACTACCAGAGTTGCAGCATCCCGAATGAAAGATCTAAATTTAGCGACGCCTTCTGCACTGCGTAAATTAAAAGTGATGCGCGCATGAATGCAGCCATCACCGAAGTGTCCATAGAGTGATGTTTCATACTCGTAGGAGTCTACTAATGCCTGGAAAGCTCTGAGGTACTCGCCCAGGCGATCTGGATCGACTGCGGCATCTTCCCAGCCGACGACTGGATCAGGAGAATCGGGATCGATCGATAGATGGGTTGCAGATGCGCCATTCTCACGAATAGACCAAATGCGTTTCTGCAACAAAGGATCAGGGACCAGCCAAGTTGAAGGCTGAGGCCCTTTAGTTCTTACCTTGAAATACTCCTCTGCTTTTTCAGCCTGAGCGATCGAACCCTCTAACGTGTCATCACCGAACTCCACTACCACCCAAGCGTTTCCAGGTGGCAATAAATCAATTTCAGCCTTAGCTAAATTGCGCTGCTGCAAACCTCGAATAATTTTGTAATCCAAACCTTCAATTGCGATTGGATTAAAGGATTGGTATTCAGGCACGGCATCGCCTGCAACATAAATATCTTCAAAACCCAATACCAAGACAACGCGCTTAGCGGGACTTTTCACCAGTCGCACTTTGGCAGCCAGTGTTAACGCACATGTGCCCTCAGTTCCAACCAAGGCCTTCGCCACATTAAATCCATTCTCCGGCAAGAGTTGGTCTAAGTTATATCCAGAGACACGGCGCTTGATATTCGGAAAACGAGCACGAATGAGGTCGGCATAACGATCACGTAAGGTCAGCAAGTCTTGATAGATCTGACCTTTACGTCCACCAGCAGCAATAATGTCTTGCAATTCTTGATCCGATGTTGGGCCAACCCAAAAACGCTCGCCGTCGTAAGTAAGAATCTCTAAGGCTTCGGTGTTCTCCAGCGTCTTACCTGCCATCACCGAATGGGCACCACAAGAATTATTAGCCACCATGCCGCCTAAAGTGCAGCGGCTGTGCGTAGAGGGATCCGGGGCAAAAGTGAGGCCATGGAGCTCAGCGGCATCGCGCAAAGAATCACAAATCACGCCCGGCTCAACCACTGCATTACCGGCAGCAGGATCCAAAGAAAGAATGTGATTGCAATACTTGGAGATATCAAATACGACCGCATTATTTACGGTCTGGCCGTTCATAGAGGTGCCTGCGCCGCGCATCAACACAGGCGCTTTATTGCGGTGGCAAATTTCAATACCTTTGATAAATTCTTCGGTATTTTTTGGAGTGACAACCCCAATCGGAATTTGACGGTAATTCGATGCCTCTGAGGCATAGACCGCCTGATGGGCTGTATCGAAATGCACAGAGCTACCTAGAGCTGCTGTCAGCTCAACATTGAGCTGCTCCCACTGAGAAATACCACCCATAATCAATCCTTGTTAGCTACGATTACCCTGCTTAGGCATTGTTTATTCTAACAATTCTGGATGATTTGTGATTTTTTCCAAATAAATCAAATAAGCTAAATTGGGCCTGATTTAGGGAGTCGTCTTGGCAATAAAAAATGCCTTGGGAACCTCAGTACACCAAACAACGCCATCACCAACTTGACCCGTTTGGCAAATAGTGACAATGCGGTCCATAAAGATCTCAGCAACTTCATCATTGCAGACAATTTCGATCTTCACTTTCGCAGAATAGTCCGTGAGCTCATCCTTAATATTGGACTTACTGGTCCGATTAGGAGCGCTACAGCCTTCAACCTTGGTCACCGTCATACCCGGAAATCCCGGGGTTTCTATTAATGCCGTTCTAAGAGCGGCTAATTTATTTGGGCGTATTACCGCCTTGACTTCCATCATGCTTCCACCTCTTTATCTTCAAACCATCTATATAAGACGGGGAGTACTAGCAATGTTAATGCTGTTGAGGTAATTAATCCAGAAATCACCACTGCTGCGAGAGGGCGAGTGACCTCTGATCCCGGTCCGCCAGAAAACAGCATTGGCACTAAAGCCAGCATCGCTACCGAAGCAGTCATCATGACGGGCCTAAACCGGTGACCGCAACCATGAAGTAATGCATCCTCCATGGTGTAACCGTCCTCACGCAACTGCTTAATGAAGGAGATCAATACGACGCCGTTCAGCACCGCGATACCCCATAAGTTAATGAAGCCCACCGCTGCAGGCACTGACAAATACTCTCCTGTAATGAACAAACCAAAGACTCCCCCAATAGAAGCAAACGGGAGCACCAGGATGATAAGGCCGGCCAAACGGATGGACTTAAAGAGCATGAACAGCAGGAAGAAAATAGCAAGAATGGTTAATGGAATGATGACCATTAAGCGTGCCATAGCACGCTCCATATTTTCAAACTGACCGCCCCACTCCAGGGTATAGCCTTGAGGCAACTCTACCTGCTTGGCAATACGATCTTGCGCCTCTTTCACAAAGCCACCAAGATCTCGGCCTTCCACGTTAACGCCCACCACCAAACGTCGCTTACCCGATTCTCGTGAGATCTGTGCAGGGCCGTCGACTAAAGTAATTTCAGCCAAATCACGCATCAATACTTGAGCACCCTCTGGAGAATGCAGGATAATATTTTCGATGGCATCCACTTTATTTCTATAGGACGATGGGTAACGAAGCATCAATGGAAAGCGACGCTCTCCTTCATACACGATACTAGCCTGCTTACCACCGATAGCGGTTTCAATGACCTCGTTGACATCCGATACATTGATGCCATAGCGTGCGATGGCATCTCTATTGATCACAATGTTGAGGTAGTTTTGTCCAGAGGCCTGCTCAATACGCAAGTCGTTACTACCCTTCATCTTAGTCAGAATTTGACTAATTTGAGCACCTAACTTTTGGAGCATGACCATATCATCCCCAAAGATTTTGATCGCAACCTGAGAGCGTACCCCAGAGACCATCTCGTCAACTCGGGCAGCAATTGGCTGTGAAATAGATAACTCAATACCAGGGAGTGTTTTTAACTTATTACGAATTTCTTGCGCTATTTCTTCCTGACTCAATTTTCTGTCGCCCAAAGGCTTGAGCGTCACAATCGGATCAGACTCATTTGGCTGACCTGGATCCGCGGGAGACTCCCCTTTTCCTAAACGCGAGACTGCCATCTGAACATCTGGAATAGTCATGATGCGCTTAATTGCTTCAAATTCCAGCTTGATTGATTCATCCAAGGAAATATTGGGAGCACGAACAATCACCGGAGTAATTGCCCCCTCTTGCATCACCGGAATAAATGCCTTACCAAGTAAAACAAACCCCACCAAGCTGACAACCAAACCAATTAAAGAGCGCTTCACCACTAACTTCGGATTAGCCAAACTCCAATGAAGCCAACGCTCGTAAGGCGCACGTAGGCGAGCTACTAACTTGGTGTCATCCTCACTACCCCCCTTAAGGATGTAGGAGCATAAAACTGGTGACAAGGTAAACGATAGGATGAGAGAGATAGTCAACGCAATAGCAATCGTGATGGCCATTGGCGCGAACATTTTTCCTTCCATACCCTCGAGCGAAAGGAGGGGCATGAAGACCAAGATGATGATGCCAACACCAAAGAGCACTGGAGTTCCAACCTCGGTAGCGGCCTCTAAAATAATTCGGTTCTTGGATTCTCCAGACTTTAAGCGCTCACCTAATTTCGCAAAGGTATTCTCGACCACCACCACCGATCCATCCACCATGATGCCAATGGCAATCGCAAGACCTCCGAGCGACATGAGATTGGCTGAAATGCCATAGCGGTTCATTACCAAGAACGTCAGGAGCGGTGTGAGGATCAGAGTAGCTACCACGATAAGTGATGAACGCACATCCCCGAGGAATAAAAATAGCAAGATGACGACCAGAATGACGCCTTCGACTAAGACCTTAGCCACGTTAAACATCGCCGCATTGACAAGATCTGTACGATCGTAAAAAGGCACAATTTGCAGGCCATCGGGTAGTAACTTGCCCTCATTAATTTCGGCAACCTTGAGTTTGATCCGATTGACGACATCGCGCGCATTACCACCACGAATCATCTGAATAATGCCGGCAACACTCTCGGTGTAACCATTCTTGATAGCCGCACCCTGACGGACTTCACTACCAATTGTGACTTCAGCAACGTTCTTTACATAAACCGGAATCCCCTTCACTTCTTTGAGAATAATTTTTCTAATGTCTTCTGGTTGGGTAATCAGGCCAACTCCTCGAATGAGATATCGTTCTGCGTAAGTGGGCAGTTGGCCTCCACCAGAGTTTGCATTATTTCTGGCGAGTGCCTCATATACCTCGCGCAAACTAATTTGATAGTGGCGCAATCTTTCTGGATTGACTAAGACTTGGTATTCACGGGCATAGCCACCTTGGGTATTAATCTCTGCTACGCCAGCTACAGAGCGCAGCATCGGTCGCACAATCCAATCCTGTATTGTGCGGCGCTCCTCTAGCTCCTCCACGGTTAACTGTCTATCTCCATCCGAAGGATGATCGAGTGTGTACTGATAGATCTCGCCCAAACCTGTTGATGGGGGCGCCATCACCGGCGTAATTCCCACGGGCATCTTGGAGGCAACTTCAATTAAGCGCTCGGTGACCAACTGCCGCGCAAAATACAGGTCTGTTTTTTCAGTAAAAACCAAAGTAATGACAGAGAGGTTATTACGATTAAGCGAGCGCATTTCAGTCAAACCAGGCAAACCGGTCATTGCCAGCTCAATCGGCACCGTGACAAAACGTTCCACCTCTTCAGGTGAGCGGCCTGGCGCCTCTGAAGCAATCTGCACTTGTACATTGGTGACATCTGGGAAAGCATCTACCGATAAGCGTTTTGTCGCCAACAAACCAGCAACCATCAGCACAATCGCAATAATGACTACCAATAGCCTTTGCTTTAGTGAGAGACGAACAATTTTCTCAATCATGCTAATTATCCGCCGCTCAGCTGTCGCTTGCGCTCAGTATTCAGATGAAATGCACCATCGACCGCAATTTCTTGCCCCTCTTTGAGGCCAGAAATAACCGGACGATAGCCCTTCCCTTCCGGCCCTAACTTGACGGTCACCATGCGATAAGTATCGTCATCTTCGCGAATGAATACGTGGTCATAATTATCTTCCCGAATTACTGAACTGACTGGCACTAATAATCGCTCAGTAGGTTGACTTTCAATCAACATGGTTGCCAACATACCGGGCTTGATTAAGCCATCTTTGTTAGGCACTTCCATTCTGACCACTACCGTACGGGTTTGCGGATTCACAATGGAATCGACGTGCGCTACTACGCCTTCCGTCTGCGCATTTTTGAGGGCAGGAATAATCAGAGTGACTTTTTGGCCTTTACGAATCAAATAGGAACTGCTCTCTGGAATTTCTGCTACAGCCCATAAAGAGCTCAAGTCAGCTACTGTAAAGAGCGCATCTGCAGGCTGCACTACCTGCCCTTTGTTAATTTTCCGCTCAACAATTTCCCCGGGGATGGTGGCAATAACATTATTAATGGATTCAATCACGCCCGATTTTGCGAGGCGATCAATGCTAGCCTGATCCATTCCCTGTACTCTGAGCTGGTCATTTGCCGCCCGAAACTCGGCCTTTGCACTACTAGACTCCGCTTCGCGTCTTTGTAATTCAGCCAAAGCAATCACGTCTTCTTTAAACAAAATTCTGGCACGGTTGGCAGCTTGATCTGCTAACTGGCTGGCACTTTTTGCTTTTAAATACGAGAGTTGGGACTGCGTTAATTCTGTGGATGTAATCTTTGCCAAGATGTCACCCTGCTTTACCATCTGACCAGGAATCGCTAGGATTTCAGAAACACGACCGGTCACATTTGCACCAATACGCGACAGAAATAGTTCATTGAAATCAATGCGACCAGACGCGCGCAGCTCTTCCACAAAAGAGCCGTTAGCTACCTTTCCATCAGCAATCATCTTGCGTAAATCGTCATTCACAATCACCACATTGGGGTCTTGAATAGACTTAATCATCGGACTTCTATCAAACACATTGAAGTAATTGAGGATGATCAGGAATAGAAAAAACCAAGGAAGATAAAAGAGACCCTTCTGTGTCCATTGGGGGCTCTTGTCGTATTGCTGCGCCACACGTGGCAAGTGCTCACTAAACCAGGTATGGGTAAAGGTATACAAATCATTTTGGGTTTTGACGACGGTGGCAGCCCAGTCCTGAGCATAGGCCTTGGCAACTGCCATATAGCGGGCGCAGAACTCTTTTAACTTTGCCGTCATTTCCGTAAACTCTTGCTTCATTGCTTTCCACTTTCAATTTTGGCAACCCACTCTGGGGTTGCTCTTAAACGCTCAATCTCAGTAACCACTGAAGCCAGATCAAACCTCGCCTTAATCAAATCATTACGAGCGATCCTAAAGGTTCTTTGCGCATCTAAATACTCCAGCATTCCTCGCTCGCCATAGCGATAAGAGACCTCTGCAATGCGTCGTGCACTAGATGCCAGCTGAACAACCTCTTGATCCAGAATTTTGACTTGATAACTGGTGATCTGATAGAGCTTATAAGCCGTCTCCATCTGCTGCTCAAGGCTCTGGCTTTGGGCGTTCAATTGATTTCTCGCCTTCGATGCATTGGCCTCAGCCTCAGCAATTTGGCCACCCTTGAAGTCCCAAATTGGAATGCTCACCACCAAACCATAAAGGCGATCAGTAAAGTTGGGGTCGTTATATTGCTGTGCCTTTACAGAAAGTTTGGGCAGTCGAGAGTTCTGCTCAAAACTCAGCTTAGATTCGGTAGCCTCCACTTCTGCTTTTGCCCTCTGCAAGTCTGGACTTTGTGCATGCAACTCACTTAACAAGATCGGCAAAGAGGGTAATGTCTCCATCTTGACGGGTAGCGTGACGACTTGATAATCGGCTGGTAAGTTATGCCCAACTACCTGCCTCAGCTGACTTTTAGCCTGATCCACTCGGAGCTTGCTCGACTCAGTATTAATTTGCGCGTTCAAAAATTCAGTCTGCGCACGAATCAGTTCAAAGCGTGCAGTCTCACCAACGTCATAACGTATTTGCATGCGATCACGAATCTGTTTTGTCAAACCTAAATCTTCTTCGGCAGCTTTTAATTCTGCATCACGACGCATCAACTCATAAAAGCGTTGCTGCACTCTAGAAATCATTTCTATTTCGAAGGCAATACGTGTTGCTTCTGCAGCACGCACATTGGCCTCAGCAGCGTTTACACGCGGAAACCGGGTGTACGGCATATCCAGCGGCTGGGTCACGGACCACGAAGAAACGTTGCCCGTTGTTAAGGGGCCCGTCGCTGATCTTTGCTGGCCAGTATTCAATTCAAATTCTGGATTTGGGATGGCACGTGCTGTGGACAGCTGCCCTCTGATTGCCCTAGATTGATCTCTGGCGGCAAGCACCTGAGGGCTGGAATCGAGTGCAATCCGAATTAATTCATTGACGTTGAGTGGTTTTTGACCTTGTGCATTGATTCCGCCTGAAAAAAATACACAGGCAGCTAATATCGACACAGGTTTTATATATTTCATTAATGCAATTTTAGATAAAAATAGAATGAATCATTATCCTGTCTATACAGATGACGGGTCGGTAAAAATTCTCGAAAAAAGGGCTTGAAGCACTGTTTTGACTGGATATTTTGCGGTTTGGTGCGGAAAAGTCACAGTACAAGCATTTATAAAAATTAAAACGGCCTTGCCTTGACGTTCAATTAACCTATTTAAAGAACCCTTCAGGCCTCATTGACGGCATTGAGGATCTATTTTTTGGCAGGCTACTTCACAGAATTCCCTTTCATTAAAAACAAAAATCAGAATAACAAGGTAATTATTCAGAATAAAGCAGAATTTAAATGATATTAATTCAGTATTTACCTGAATATTTGCTAAAAAAATACCCTCAAAAGAGGGTAAGAAAGAGAACTGCTGAGTTCTTCTGAGTTCTGCTGAGTTCTACTAATTACTTGTTGGTCCTAGAGTTTCAATAAGGAAATCCGGACTCTTTTTATCTCCCCCAATTTTTTCCATGGATCCCATGCCTTTTTATAACTTTACTATAGGCAATCAGGCTTTTCAGTAAAAGCAGAGATATATTGATTATAATTTCGTAAAAACCTGATAATGCAATATAACTATCGTCACCTTTACTACTTCTGGGTAGTCGCCAAAGAAGGCAGCATGTCTAAAGCTGCTGAGCGGCTGGATATGGCCATTCAGACTATTAGCGCCCAAGTACATGAATTAGAAAAATCCCTGGGCTACTTGTTATTTAAGCCTGCAGGTCGCGGTCTCGCTTTAACTGAATCAGGATTTGCTGCCTTAGCAATCGCTGAGCAAATCTTTCTCCTCGGAGAAAAGTTGCCTGAAGCAGTCAGAGATGCGGCTATCTCTCCCAAAACCAAAATTACAGTTGGTGTATCCGATGGCTTATCAAAGCTGGTGACCAGACAACTCCTTGAGCCTATCCTAGAAAAAAATGACGTTCAGTTGATTGCCCATGAGGGTGAGTTTGAGGATCTCTTAGCTGACCTAGCATTACATCGACTGGATATTGTCTTGGCTGACCGGCCCGCGCCAAGCAATAAAAATTTACACGTATACAGCGAAGAGCTCATGAAATCCTCTATCGCTTGGTTTGGCGTCAATAAAGTATTAAAGCAAACTGAAAAATCTTTTCCAGAATGTCTCAATGATTTACCCATTCTTTTGCCAACGACCCATTCCAAGGTGCGCCATTTGATTGATCAATGGTTTGCAAAAAATGGTATCAATCCCCATATCGCTGGCGAATTTGAGGACAGCGCCTTACTAAAGACTTTTGCAGCTAGTGGATTAGGTGTGTTTCCTGCGGGACAAATTATTGAAAAGAATTTGAAAGAGACTTACAACATGGATATGTTTGGCAGCTGCAAAGATATGTATGAATATTTTTATGCCATTCGTTCAGAAAAAAAGATTCAACATCCTTTGGTAGAAGCCATTATCAAGCGATAGGCATTCAAGAAAAGACTCAATCATGGCCAATTTTTTAGACCCCGCAATCTTATTTTTTATCTTTGGCGCATTCGCAGGTGCCGTCAAATCGAACTTAGAAATTCCGCAACCGATTTCTCGATTTCTTTCTCTTTACCTTCTGATGGCATTGGGTCTCAAGGGTGGCTTTGCTCTGCACAAATCCGGCTTCACCACTGAAATTGCACTCTCTCTTGGCCTGGCAATCTTTCTCGCGATCCTAATTCCTTTGATAGGCTACCGAATTCTCAGGACCAAGCTCAATACATTTGATTCGGCAGCGATTGCCGCTACCTACGGCTCTGTGAGTGCAGTCACATTCATCACGGCCACTCAATACTTAAACCAATTTGATATTCCGTATGGTGGCCACATGGCTGCGGCAATGGCGCTCATGGAGTCTCCGGCGATTATCCTGGCAATCGTCTTGGCAAATAAGGCGAGATCCTCCCATGCTATTCAGACTGAGACTCAATCCCAGCATCAGCCGGTAGGCCTATCTAAAATACTTCACGAGTCTTTTACTGATGGCGCGCAATTACTCCTGCTTGGATCGATGCTGGTAGGACTCGTGAGTGGTGAGGCCGGTCAGAAGTTAATGGCGCCATTTTCTATAGATCTCTTTAAAGGCATGTTGGCATTCTTCCTCTTGGATATGGGCCTGATGGCAGCCAGAAATTTTCAAGGCCTTAAAGGTAAACCACTGATTACTGTGCTGTATGCCATTGGCTCTCCACTCTCACACGCCCTCATCGCATTGGTACTCTGCAAACTCATTGGGCTGCCACTTGGTAATACCATCTTGCTCATGGTGCTTGCTTCAAGCGCTTCCTACATTGCTGTTCCGGCCGTTCTACGCCATGCATTGCCCGAAGTCAATCCAGCGCTTTATATGGGAATGTCCTTAGGAATCACTTTCCCATTCAACATTATTTTAGGCATCCCCCTGTACGCGATGCTGGCTAAAATGGTTTTGTAAATACGGGCACCTACCTCAAACAATAATATTCAAATGAATATTTTTTCAAATAGAACTGCTAGTCTTTTAACGAAGCATGGCAAAGAGCTTGTGCTAGATGAAGTCTTGCCTGCGGCAACCGGCCTCCAAGTCAAACTCACTACTGCTTACGATACTGACCTGCTTGGCACATTTACGTTAGAAACACCTAGGCATGGCAGTCAACTCGATGCAGCCAGAAAGAAGGCTCAAGTGGGTATGGAGCTCTTGGGGACGGATTTTGGGCTCGCTAATGAAGGTGCCTTTGTCGCTGATCCATACACTGGGATGTTGCCGTGGAACAATGAACTGGTCATTCTGATTGATCAACAACATCAACTAGAAATTACTGGCTTTTCAAGCGCGCCCGCTCAAAATGCGCACGCCTACATTAGTCATTGGGAGGGGTTGGAAAAATTTGCTGAGACGGCGCTATTTCCTTCGCACCTTCTCGTCATCAAACCAACAGACGAATATCACCCCAAATCAATAAAGAATATTGGTACTCGGCAGCAGCTGAAAGAAGCATTTGAATGGGCTTCAGCGAACTCTAGCAAAGGCGTTATTTATGTTGAAAACGACCTTAGGGCGTTTGCCAACCCCACTCGCATGGAAAATATTCGCCAGGCGACCATCAATCTAGCCAATAAAATGAATTCGCTATGTCCAGCATGCCAGACTCCTGGATACTGGATTCAGGATATTCAGCGTGGCCTACCCTGCAATGCCTGCGGTATGCCTACCGATCAAGAGATCACCAAAATATGGGGATGTCTCAAATGCCAATACAGCGATAAAGAAGCGGTCAAGACACTCCGCTTTGCCAACCCCTCTCAGTGTAAGCACTGCAATCCATAGTCAGGCAAGTTCGCTGATTGACGCTATTTCGTTTTTTTCGTTCTTGCAGAACTTTCTTTTTGGGCACCCTCTTTTTGCACGGCAGAAAACTGGCTCATGTTTTCAACGCTTTTCTCAAAGCTCACAAATGAGTCTGCCATTGCTGCCCGAATTAATTCAAAATTCTGGAGTGCGTTACTAAATGAGGCTTTGAACACAGAAGTGTAAGGCTCGGTTCCAGCTGGAGCATTTTGAGTGGCTTCATTCACAAAATGAATCAAATCCTGTTGCGACTCTTTAATCATGGACTCTGCAATGTTAGCGATCTCTTTATTTCCGCTAGCTAAAGCTTGAAAAAGTTGAGATTGATAGCCTGCGACTTCTTTCGCCGCCTCTTGCAAGACTTCAGCATGCACAAAATCAAATGCCGCTTTGGGATCTTGAGTTTTCATGAGCTCTGCGACTTTAGATTGCAGGCGAGAAGCAAGCTCCTGTGCGGCCTGTTGATTCAATTGCGCAATCGCCTGGGCGCTAGTTAATGCTACTTGACCGACGGCCTTGACTGACTCAATCCCCTTAGTCTGATTTGCCATTGCACTGACATCAAATGGATTCTTGCTCATATACGCCCTCTTGTTGAATTGGTGATTCTTCAATCTACTCTCGATTCCACCCGCTGGAGATAGAGGAATACCACTAGAGGCGCCTATAGAATGTAAAAGGACGCCCTAAAGCGCCCTTTTCGTCAATGAATACAGGGATCAGCGAACAACGATATTGGCACCCTGACGTAGTTGAGATAAAAATTCAAATTGCTTTCTTTGCATCAGGCCATTACGAATAGCTGCTTTAGCCTGCTCGAAAGTAGGCGGTTTGCTGGATTTTTTATCTTCCAACTTGATCAAGTACCAACCTTGTGGCATCTGGATCGGGGCTGGAGAAACCTGTCCCTTTGATAGTGTTACTAAGACGCTAGCAATTTGAGGTAAGGTCTGTCCTGCCTGAACCCAACCTACTGCTCCACCCTGAACTTTATTTGGTGCCAAGGATACGCTCTTGGCTACCTTATCAAAAGACTCGCCCTTTTTGATTCTGGCTAAAGCAGCTTGCGCATCCGCCTCGGTAGCAACGGCAATATCGCTTACCTTGTACTCTGTGATCATGCCTTGGGGTCCTAAGGTGGCGATTTCACGGTTGTATTCGGCTTGAATGTCAGCATCCGTCACTGGATTCTTGGACATATAAGTAGACAACTCTAAATCCGCTAGATAATTTTGACGAATGAACGCCAATTCACGATTCGCCCTGTCAGAGTTTGCAAGCCCATCTTTATCAGCCTGCTGCGACAAGAGTGAAATTTCAATCATTTTTCCCAAAACAGCTTTGCGTAGTTCTGGTGAATCTTTTTGTCCCTGTGCCAATGCTGCCTGAATACCTTGCTCAACACTGTCGTTTGAAATGATCACCCCGTTGACTGAGGCTGCAGCATTGATAGGCAATGCGTTTTGAGAATAGGCAGAAGGTATACATCCTAGGGCAATAACAGCAGTTGCGAAAAAACGAATGGCAAATAATTTCATGAATAACTCTTTTCTAATATGGATAGGCAATGTTAACAGTTGAGCTCAAAACATCATTAGAAACTGATCGTGGCTGGTATGGGCTCAAATGGTGCGGCAGACCCTGCGCCTTGTGCCTCAGCCTGCTCCTCACCATCCGGATTCTTGATGTAGCGTGAATCTATTGACGGCCTGGGCTGCTGCTTTGCAGGCATATTCTCTAAATACACTGGGCCCGCAGGAGTCTCTACAGGTGCAATTGGCTGACTATTAAATTCTTGTATTTGCGCAGGGGTGTAAGGAGAAAAAGTTTGCCCAATCGCTAGGCTATTTGGTGATAAACCGATGGCGATACTGACAACATAAATTGCTTTGAACTGGGTTGGGGTATTCATATTCTCTTTTAGTAAAGTCTAGGTAAATAAGCCATCGGCAATCAATTTGATACTCACGACCAATAAGCAGCATTGAACAATGATGTAGTACCACTTCACCGAAATCTTCTTCGCCAAATAGAACCCAAGATATACGCCTACTGGCACTAAGGGTAGTAACAGTATTGAGGTAGCCAATTGATTGAAGTTGAGTAAGTCAAGATAAGCATAAGGCGCCAGCTTACCGAAATTCATAGCGGTGAAGAATATGCCTAAGGTAGAGGTATAGACCATCGGCGAGAGTTTTTCCCTCAACATATAAATCGTCACCGGAGGACCGCCAATATGTGCAACGAAGGAAGTAAATCCCGATAGACAACCCATCAACCTTCCTAGCAAGGGATAAGGCTTAGCTTCTTTGAGCTCAATGCGGGACATCACTACACTCTGGATCAAAAATAGCAAAGTAAATATACCGATTGATAGGGATAGCATTTGCGGCGTGATCAGCGAGAAAAACAAAAACCCGAAAAGCATACCGATCCCGGCAGGCCACAAAATGATTTTGAGGATTCGTCTATCAGCGTTAGACCAAAACCGGCGTAAGCCAATCAAATCCATTGCAATTAATAGCGGCAATAAGATGGCTAAGGCTTCAGCCAGACTAGATTGACTTGCCATCAGTGGGGGCGCTAGAGCGCCAAGGCCTGCACCAAAACCACTCTTGGATATGCCTAAGATCACCACACTGATTCCCGCCAGCACAAAAAATAGGGCTGAATGCGCATTAAAGGCCTGAAGCAAAGAAATCATCAATGGGGTGATACCGTAAAAAGAATGATCCATTTTAGGGTCAAAAGTACTTTATGCGGGTAGCTAAAAACGGTATCCTCAAGAATCCAGCCATAGGGAATCGTTGCCTATCAATATGTCTATCCCATTTACCAAGCAAAGCTACGTGCTAAGTAATGGCAGTAACGATCTCGCTTATCTCATTCGGCCCATTCAGGCCAATGACAAAGAACGCATTATTGACTTGTTCGGGCACCTTTCTCCTGAGAGCCGTTATCTCAGATTCGCTCACGCCATTTCTAAACTGCCCGATGCATTTCTAGAAGACATCTTGCACTTAGACTATGCGAAAGAAATGGCCTTAGTTGCAGTGATTCACCCCCAAACAGACTCAGAAGAAATCATTGGTATTTCACGTTACGTGACACCACCCAATCAGAATATTTGCGAATTCTCTCTGAGCGTGAGCGATAGCTACACTGCACAGGGTGTTGGTACGCATCTCATGCTTGACCTGATGAGCCATGCAAAAGAAAACGGCCTACAAGAAATGATAGGTTACGTCTTAATACACAATCCTAAAATGCTGCACCTAGTTTCTGATCTCGGCTTTCAGATTTCTACTCTCCATGATGACCCTGACTTTAAAACCGTCAGCTTCCCACTATCAGAAAAGTGACCATGAAAATATCAGACGCAATTGATTCACAAATATCTGTCTTAATCTTGATTGATTTACAAGGGCGCCTCATGCCTGCAATTGAGCATGGCGAAGAGGTACTCAATCAATGCATCCGCACCGCGAAGATTGCCCAGTTACTGGACATTCCGATTATTGGTACGGAACAAAGCCCTTCTAGCCTCGGAAGTAATATCGAAGCCATTCAATCTTTATGTAGCAAAACCATGAGTAAGGAATACTTTAATGCTTGTGCCGACGGCCTCATCGAGGAGTTACCCCAAAATCGTCGGCAATGTATTTTGATGGGGTGCGAGACCCATGTCTGCTTAATGCAAACAGCACTCAAGCTCATCAATGCGGGATACGATGTTTCTGTAGTGGTGGATGGCGTTGGCTCTCGCCGCGCGCTGGATAAGCAAGTTGCACTAGATCGACTCCAGATTGCAGGAGTCCGACTCGTTAGCGCAGAGATGCTGGCTTTTGAGTGGCTTAAGTCTGCCAAAAATCCAGCCTTTAAAGAAGTTCTTGCGCTAGTGAAGTAATAGGCCTGTGCTTATCAGCCTTTATTTGCTATTCTGCAGCATCACCTAAAGGATCAATATGACAAACGACACTCAAACCCAAAACGACGAAGATTTTGACTATGGGTGCGAATGCGCCATGAAGCTGTTAAATGAGCCTACAGAAGATTGCTTAAATGATCTGATTGACGAGCTCGATGAAGATGGCATGATCGCCACTGAAGTAGTCTACGGCCTCCTAGCCACCATTCTGATGAGCATGAGCTCTGAAGATGAAGAGGATGAGGATCAGGAAATTCAGTAAGGTATTTACTGACCCGCAATCTGCAGAGCGAATTGATCCATGGCACTTGCCATGGTGGTATCTAGCTCGGTCAAGGCTTTCATTGAATGGGTACTCAGGCTAACTGATACCTTATTCCAGGAATTAGACCAATCCGGATGGTGGCCCAACTCTTCTGCGAAGTCTGCACACAGTGTCATAAATTGAAATGCGCTCTTAAAGTCTTTAAATTCAAATACCCGCACTAGCGCAGGATTGCTTTGATTCACTTGCCACTCAGGTAAGGTCTTTGCAAAATCAAAATCGTTTGCAAGTAAATTTGGCTTAATCAATTGATGCCTCCACACTTTTAGATAATTTTTGTAAATCTTCTGGGTAAAGCCAGCGCCACTCACCCTCAGCTAAATCCGTCGGCATACGGTATTGCCCAATCTCGGTACGATGCAGCTTCACAACATGATTACCCACTGCAGCCATCATGCGCTTCACTTGATGATAACGACCCTCAACAATCGTCATAGCCAATCTATTCTCACTGAGCTGCTTACAGGCGCTAGCAAAACACGGTTTTGGATCATCATCCAGTACAACGCCATTGAGCAAGTGGTCTATTTGCTTTTGAGTGATCGGTTCGGGTGTCGTGATCTCATAAACCTTCCCAATGTTTTTCTTGGGAGTGGTCATCTTATGAATAAATTGACCATCATCTGATATCAAAATGAAGCCCGTGGTATCAAAGTCTAAGCGTCCCACACATTGCAAGCCCCGCTCGACAAAAGGCTTAGGCAATAAGCTATAGACACTGGGGTGGTGGGTAGTCTTATGGGAGCACTCGTAGTTTGGAGGCTTGTTAAAAGCAATATAGGCTTTTTCATGAAATTCCCAATCTCGCCCCTCCACATTGAGCATCAAACCATCTGTGGTCATTCGCTCTTCGGGGTCTTGGGCCAAAACACCATTGACTTTGACGAGATCGGCATAAACCAAATCACTGCAATAGCGCCTAGTGCCAAAGCCTTGGCTAAATAATATTTTTTCGAGTGAGATTGGTTTGGCCATGTATGCTGCCGAGAATACTACAAAGCTAGCTTACTGAGCGACTGAGAAATGAAGTCGTTATCATTTCCTTTTACACCTGACTATCGACTAATTGACCCCCGCTATGCTTTCGACTCCAGCACCTAGAAGCCCCCTCCACACACGTGAAATTACTTTTCAGGGCTATGCCCGTGAGGACGGCTTATGGGACATTGAAGCCCATCTCAGAGACTTCAAATTCCAGCCCTTCACTACCGGCGGAAAAACTTGGGAGCCGGGGCAAGCTTTTCACGACATGTGGGTTCGCATTACCGTCAATACTGAACTGGTGATTCAAGCAATCGAGGTGTCAATGGATAGTCACCCCCACCCCGAATGTCCACAAGTGATACCGCCGATGGACGCACTTATTGGGGAGCGCATTGGCAAGGGTTGGCGTAAGACGATTAATGAACATCTAGGAGGGATTAAGGGGTGCACCCACCTGCGAGAGCTGCTCAGCAATATTGCTACGGCTGCTTTTCAATCTATCCCGGGAGCGCTTTTTGATCCAGATGGCGACAAGCCACCCCTCTATTTAGGGACCTGTAAATCCTGGGATTTTGACGGGCCCGTAGTATTGCGCGTCTATCCCAAGTTTTACCAATGGAAACCAACAGTCTAGGTCTAACTAAACTCGCCGCGGTGAATCTGAAAAGCACTAAAGGCTTGCTGCACCGGCATGAGCTCAACTAAATTGATGTTCATATGACTTGGTAAATTAGCGGACCAGTAAATAGCCTCTGCAACATCATCCGCACTTAAGGCCTTCACGCCACTGTAGACCTTGCTAGCTTTGTCATCATCACCCTTAAAACGTACGTTCGAAAATTCTGTACCAGAGCACATGCCTGGCTCAACGCAAGTGACACGTACAGGCGTTCCAATGAGATCTGCCCTTAAGTTCAAACTAAACTGCTGCACAAACGCTTTCGTTCCGCCGTATACATTGCCGCCTGGGTAGGGATAGCTAGCTGCTACAGAACCCAGATTAATCACATGGCCACACTGACGCTCGACCATTCCTGGTAAGAAAGCACGCGTCATATGAACCAGACCCTTGATATTGGTATCAATCATCCGATCCCAATCAGAAAGAAATGCTTTTTGTGCCGGCTCTAAGCCCAAAGCCAAACCAGCGTTATTGACGAGCACTGTTACTCCAGCAAATTCTATGGGTAAGGTAGCAGCAAGATCGTCTACTTTTTCACTGTCGCAAACGTCCACGGCCAAAGTGAGTAATTGTTTCTGTTGCTCTGGGGGCAAAGAAGTCTTCAAGGCCTCCAGGCGCTCCACCCGTCTGCCTAGGGCAATGACCTGATGGCCCTCAGCCAAAAAACGGCGGGCGGTAGCCTCACCAAATCCAGCCGTTGCACCGGTGACTAAGACGGTATGTTTCATATTTTTCTACTTATTTTTGGTAATTGACAGTGTCATTTAATATTAACGCCTCTATGACATTTCTGCGAATTATTACTCACTCCATGATTTCATTGACCCTACTAGGGTCTGTGGGTAAGGCCATGGCCGATGAAAGTAAATTCTCAGGCGGCTTTTTAAACCTAGAAAAATCATCGGATCAATATTCGAGTCAACGGGTTCTGGAATTTTGGGGTTATCACAATACCTTTGGTGAACAAACCCAAAGCGATACCCTGAAGCTGCGCTACTACCAACCCCTGCAATTTGACCAATGGCGAGGCACCCTGAGGCTAGATACATCGTATGTTTCGACTTACGGACCCACGCTCCCGGAGCGGTCATCTGGCACCTATAACGCCGGCAACACAATGCTCACTATTTGGGGCAATCATCCCGATGTCTTGAAAAATTGGGAGGGCACTTTAGGGGGTCGAATTATTTTTCCATTTGGCAACCATGGGCAATGGGCGGCAGGGCCTCAGATAGGCACTATATATGTGCCCAATAAAGGAAGCGAAACGCGCCTCTCGGACTTTTCACCGCTCTTACGATACATGTATGGGTTTGATGCTAAAGGCAACTCTTTTGCCAATAATCCCAATCAACCCGCACTGGTTCGCAATCTCAATATTTTCCCAACACTGGGATTTAATCTCCTACCAAATACACAAATTCGGTTCTGGGATGAAAACGGCATCATCTTGAATACGGGCGGTGGAGGTGGCTGGTTTGTCCCCTTGGATGCGATGGTGACACATCGACTCAGTAAACACTTCTTATTTGCAGTAGGAGCGAGTAAGCAAGTAGTCCAAAGCTACCCCGTTTACGACTGGTCCTTTTACGGAAAGCTTTCGTTTAACTTCTGAGCCAAGTAGTTAGTCCAGATTAACGAGGCGATCTTGCTCTATAACTGCCGCATTGGATTTCACTAAGGCTTGCGGTAACCACTCCTGAAAGTCCTCAGTCGCCATATTCAACTGCTTGCGAATGCTCTCTAGAACGGGGGTGGCACCCATCCATTGATGTACTGCTGTCATCTCTTTGCTGCGCCATTCTAGTAATTTGTACTTCAGCAAGACCTTAGCGCCATGACGTGCATTGCGATCAGCATCGCTTGCTAGGTAATCGAGGCGAGACTTTGCAGTCTCTAGAGACTGTTTTACATTCGTAAAAGGCTTTCCGTGCCCGGGTATCACTAAAGCAACCGGGAGCCGTTCAATCAACTCCAAGGTCTGCGCAACTTCTTCAAAACCCCCTTCACCCCAAAGCTCTGGAAAGATCACCCCAAAACCCGCCTCCCACAGCGCATCGGCTGAAATCAAGATCTGGTGTTGCTCTTGATAGAGCATGACTGAATGATTGTCATGGCCAGGGGCCGACAGAATTTGCCAGCGATAGCGACCCAAAATAATTTCTTCACCCGGCACCAGCAAACCTTGGTGAGTAAAGCGTGGGCAGTCTTGTCCTAGTTGTTGGAAGCTGAGTAAATCATGATCCCAATATTGAACTGCACTCGCCTCTGCTTCTGGTATCCAAATCGCACAACCAAATTGCTTGGCTAGTACTGCATTGCCGCCACAATGATCTGAGTGCAAATGGGTATTGACGACTTTGCTTATGCTCGATAAACCATGCTGCTTAAGCGCATGCGCCACTAGGTCCACCGTGAGTTGCTGGTGCACGCAGTATCCACTATCGACTAGCGAAACATCTTCATCACCATACAGAAAAATATTATTCGCCGATAACCATCCGCGTTCGAAGATATCGATGCCAGGCGGGAGCAAGTAATTACCAATACGCTTTTCGAACACGTTAATTCTTCTGCACAGTAAGCTCAAGCTTTTGAATATCAAATTGTTGTTGCTTTAGGCGTACCAATAAATCAGCATAGACCTTGGGATCGAGTTGTGGTGTTCTGGATAACACCCAAAGGTACTCCCTCTTAGGGTCACTCACCGCTGCTACCTGATACTGCGGATCCAAATCAATTACCCAGTAGTCACCCCAGACCAAAGGAAGAAATGAGAGCCACTCAGGGGCAAAGCGCACCTCTAGTTTAGGTGAATCTTTAGCACCTATTTGGCGAGCTGCACCCTCTGCCTCTGAAGTCTCTCCGTTGGCAGTGTTACAGCTATTGAGTACTCGCAAATTGCCGTCGGGTTTGGCGGTATAGACCGCCTTAGTATTGCTAATACATTTTTTCTGAAACCAATTCGGAAACTTGGCAATTTCATACCAAGTCCCTAGATAGCGGGGAACATCTAAAGAGGCAATGGTCTTCACGGTCTGATCCCCTTGTTGCGCGCTCGCCGAGGTGGAGCCGGCGAAAATAAGCAAGCAACCCAATATAGACATGAGCAAAGAACGAGGGAATTGAAATGAGGTCATTGGATAAGCTGTTTAAATAGAAGAGCGCCGGCTCAAGATGTTGCGTATGTAAGGAATCCTACAACACAGTAGCAAAAACACGATAGCCGCATAAATGCTCACCGTATCAAGATCATTCTTACCTGCCTTGTGCCACCAATAATGCAGGATCGCCGTACAAGCGATGAGATAAATCAAACGATGTAGCTGAACCCAGTGGCGCCGCAGCCTTTTCTGTGCCCAATGCGTCGAAGTGAAAGCTAATGGAACAAGCAATACCAAGCTGATGAAGCCCATCGTGATGAAAGGTCGCTTAACTACATCTTTCCACATTTCTGCCAGATCAAAATCCAGATCTAACCAAAGCCAAATTCCAAAATGAATGCAGGCGTAAAAGAAGCTGAACAAGCCCAACATTCTGCGATACCGAATCCAAATAGTTAAATTACTGATCAAACGTAACGGCGTCATTGCCAGTGTGAGGCACAAAAAGACTAGCGTCCAGGTTCCCGTTGAACGCGTAATGAACTCCATTGGATTAGCGCCTAGCCCATCCGTAAATCCCAGCCAAATCAAGCGCTCTAGTGGCAATAGTGCCAGCAGAAAAATGAGGGCCTTCATAGCGCTCGGTGAATTACTGAATATCAATAGAATTTCTTCAGATCCATGCCGGTATACATGCTCGCCACTTGATCCCCATAACCATTAAACATTTGCGTTTTGATTTTCGGTGCGAATACGCCCTTCGGGTCTCCAATGCGGCGCTCGGTGGCCTGACTCCAACGCGGGTGATCCACCATAGGATTGACGTTGGAATAGAAGCCATACTCACGGGCATCAAACTGACTCCAGCTGGTCTTGGGCATCTCTTCAGTCAGTCGAATTTTGACAATCGACTTGGCACTCTTAAAGCCATACTTCCAAGGCACTACCAGCCGAACTGGGGCGCCGTTTTGCTTAGGCAGAGTCTCGCCATACAGACCAAAGGTCAGCAGGGTTAAGGGGTTCATAGCCTCATCTAGGCGCAGCCCCTCGCGATAGGGCCACTCGATAATCTGGCTCTTGAGGCCTGGCATTTGTTTGCGGTCAGCTAGCGTCACAAATTCCACATACTTTGCAGAACCTAAAGGCTGAACTTGATTTAACAATTTAGATAAAGAATAGCCATCCCATGGAATCACCATAGACCATCCCTCGACACAGCGCATGCGATAGATACGCTCTTCCATTGGGGCAAGCTTGAGCAATGCATCAATGTCGATGGTCATGGGTTTTTTTACCAAGCCTTCAATCGTGACAGTCCATGGCCGAGTTTGCAAACTTTCAGCATAAGCAGCAGGGTCAGCTTTATCAGTGCCGAACTCATAGAAGTTGTTGTATCCAGTGACGTACTTATAACTAGTCAACTCTTCCTTAGGAACGAAGTTGGGATTAGGAGTGGCAATCAATTTTTGTGAGCTACTAGCCAATGCATCCCGAGAGAACCAGGGAGCTAGGGCTACTCCAAATGCGCCAGCCGCTGCCGATTTAATCAACTCACGACGAGACTCAAAAACTGCTTTTGGAGTCACTTCTTGAGAAAGTTGTTTTTGATCATTTAAGCGCATATCCAGATCTCCGTAATGGATGTAAGACAAGGTAAAGTATTTCAACCATTTTGCTACGCCTGCTGATTTATTGCTGAACTACTTTCTTCATCTGAAAAAAGAGCCTAGAACACAGGTTTGATATGAAAAAAGGCAAGCCGATCAGCTTGCCTTTTTAATAAAACGAACTGATTTACTCTTTAGGCTGCCTTAGCAGTCTTCAGAATTGCGTTCAGAGTGGCACTTGGACGCATTACTGCTTCACACTTCCCAGGATCTGCTGCAAAGTAACCGCCGATATCTACAGGCTTGCCTTGAACCGCTTTGAGCTCAGCAATGATCTTCTGCTCACCATCAGTCAATGCTTTAGCAATCGGAGCAAAATGGGCTTGTAATTCTTTATCTTCGGTTTGCGCAGCCAAAGCTTGGGCCCAATACATCGCTAAGTAGAACTGGCTACCGCGGTTATCCAGCTCACCAGTACGTGGTGAGGGTGATTTATTGTTATCCAATAATGTGCCAGTAGCCTCATCTAAAGTACGAGCCAAGATCTTCACTTTAGGATTACCGGTTTTGTCGCCGATATCTTCTAGAGAAACTGCCAAGGCCAAGAACTCACCCAAAGAATCCCAACGCAAATGGTTTTCTTCGACTAATTGCTGCACGTGCTTAGGTGCAGAACCACCCGCACCTGTTTCGAAGAGGCCACCACCGGCCATCAAAGGCACGATTGATAACATCTTGGCACTGGTACCGAGCTCCATAATCGGGAACAGGTCTGTGAGATAGTCGCGCAGAATATTACCAGTCACAGAAATAGTATCTTTGCCACGAATGACACGCTCTAATGTGAAGCGCATGGCACGAGTCTGAGACATGATCTGAATATCCACGTCCTTTAAGTCGTAGTCTTTCAAGTAGGTTTGAACTTTCTTGATCAATTCAGCTTCATGTGGGCGGTACTCATCCAACCAAAATACCGCCGGAGTATGAGAAAGACGTGCGCGATTGACTGCCAACTTCACCCAGTCACGAATTGGTGCATCTTTCACCTGGCACATACGCCAGATATCACCCTCTTCGACATTCTGCTCAAGTAGTACTGTGCCGTCATCAGCAACAATGCGAGCTACGCCTGCTTCAGTAATCTCAAAGGTCTTGTCATGGGAACCATATTCTTCAGCCTGCTGAGCCATCAAACCCACGTTAGGTACTGTACCCATCGTCCTTGGATCAAAATTACCGTGAGTCTTACAAAAGTTAATCATCTCTTGGTAAATACGAGCAAAAGTACTTTCCGGAATCACTGCCTTGGTGTCATGCAAACGGCCATCAGCGCCCCACATCTTGCCGCCCACACGAATCATCGCTGGCATGGATGCGTCCACAATCACATCGCTTGGTGAGTGCAGGTTGGTGATGCCTTTAGCGGAGTCAACCATCGCCAATGCTGGACGATGCTCATGGCAAGCGTGTAAATCTTGAATAATTTCTTCGCGCTTGGACTCAGGCAAGGTTTTGATCTTGTCATACAAGCTGCTCATACCGTTGTTGGCATTCACACCCAACTCTTCAAACAACTTGGCATGTTTTGTAAATGCATCTTTGTAAAAAATCTTCACGGCGTGACCAAACACGATCGGGTGTGACACCTTCATCATGGTAGCCTTCACATGGAGCGAAAGCATCATGCCAGTCTTGTAAGCATCTTCGATTTCTTTTTCATAAAAATCGCAGAGTGCTTTTTTACTCATGAACATGCTATCGATAATTTCACCAGCAAGCAGAGAAACCTTTGGCTTGAGAACAATGGTCTTACCACTCTTAGTGACTAAATCCATCTTGACATCACATGCCTTGGTCATTGTCATTGACTTCTCACCCGCATAGAAGTCGCCGCCATGCATATGGGACACATGCGTGCGGGAAGCCTGACTCCAGTCACCCATAGAGTGGGGATTTTTACGGGCATAACGCTTCACTGCATTGGGTGCACGGCGATCAGAGTTACCTTCGCGCAATACCGGATTGACGGCACTACCCAAGCATTTGGAATAACGCGTGCGAATCGCTTTTTCTGCATCATTTTTAGGATCATCCGGAAAATCAGGTAGCGAATAACCCTTCGCCTGCAATTCTTTAATAGCGGCGAGTAACTGCGGTACTGAGGCGCTAATGTTTGGTAATTTAATAATGTTGGTATCTGGCAATAAAGTCATGCGACCAAGTTCAGCCAAATTATCGGGAACCTGCTGCTCAGCAGTTAAGCAATCAGAGAACTCGGACAAGATACGTGCTGCAACAGAAATGTCGCTCGTCACAACCTCCACTCCAGCTGGTGCGGTAAAAGTGCGAATGATGGGCAAAAATGCACAGGTCGCCAACGATGGCGCTTCATCTGTCAGGGTGTAAATAATCTTTGATTTCTCTGAAGCCATTGATAGTTCCTCAATATGGATAAATATTAGGGTTCGGTCTATTCCGAGCCCCTCTCGCATTCCGCACGCATCACATCAGGCGCTTTTGACTGTCTTTTGTGTAATTTCACGCACTGGACCGAGAAATCTATTTTAAATCATCGCCCTTGGCAATTTGAAGGGATTTGGATAGCAAATTGGCTGAATAAGCGCATTGGGGGGTCTATTAAGGCTGCCCATGTCCTGCTAAAGCCGTAAACTGCGATACATGATCGAAAAGCACCCGTTGCTCAACAAAAATCTCGTTTTGTTGATCCTCTGCCAAGGCCTGTTTCTCACCAATAATGTGACTTTTATCGCCATTAATGGTCTGGTTGGCCTGAGCCTAAGCCCAGTAGCCTGGATGGCCACCTTACCCGTCATGGGCTATGTGGTCGGAGCCGCCTTCTCCACATCGATCGTGGCCAAAACCCAAAATTACTTTGGTCGCAAGATCTCTTTTCAGCTTGGCCTCCTGGTGGCGGTCTTTTCAGCCCTCCTTTGCGCCTATGCCGCCCTTTCTAAGAACTTTTGGCTCCTAGTAGTGGGCACCTTCATTGCTGGCTACTACAGCGCTAATGGGCAACTCTATCGCTTTGCCGCTGCCGAACTCACGGTTGCCAGTCAAAGGGATAAAGCCGTCTCATGGGTCCTTGCTGGCGGCATCCTCGGTGCTGTCATTGGTCCAAACCTAGCTGCCTGGACACAGAATCTCTTTAATACCGCTTTCTTGGGCGCCTACCTTGCACTCTCAATGGCTGGCTTGATTGGCATCATCGTGATGCAATTCATCCACTTCCCAGAAGAGTTCAAAACCCAACATGCCCTCACAGCTGGTAGAGATCTCAAAACCATCTTGCAGCAACCCGTCTTTATGGTTGCCGTGATCGGCGCCTCCCTAGGTTATGGCGTCATGAACTTACTGATGGCTGCAACTCCATTGGCAATGCAAATCTGTGGTCTACCATTTACCGATACTGCGCTGGTATTGGAGTGGCACGTGATCGGCATGTTCGCGCCCGGATTTTTTACGGGCTCATTGATTCAGCGCTTTGGTGCACTGAAGATCATGGGCGTTGGTGTTGTCCTGAATATGCTGTGTATTGCTATTGCCCTTACTGGAGTCGACTTTCATCAATTCCTCATTGCACTATTTTTACTGGGTGTTGGTTGGAACTTTTTATTCACTGGCTCTACCTCATTGGCAATGACAGCATATCGACCTGAAGAGCGCGATAAGGCTCAGGCTGCAATTAATTTCTTTGTCTTTGGCACCATGGCCTTTACCTCATTCGGCTCCGGAGCACTGATTACCTCTCAGGGCTGGAATATTCTCAACCTCGGATCAATACTGCCTGTTGTGGTGACAGCAGGCGCTCTGATTTGGCTAAGCAGTAATCGCAAGAAGACTGCTACAGCTCAATAAGCTCTTAAGATTTAGCTAAAGGCAGATTGAAGAGTAAATTTTGTGGCTTGAGCTTGAGCTGCTTCTCATTATTCATGGCAATACACATGTAGACAGGCTTACCGGCTTGGGATTGGGTGACAGCGGCCTCGTCAATAAAGTCCAAGCGGAATAAACAAATCACTTTTTCTAATTCATCTGAGTCTACTGGCTCTTTGTTGTAGAGCTTATTCAAAATATCAGTAGCAGAAGCATCTAGGCCAACGTGCCAAGACCATTTTGGATCGGTGATTTGTTGCATCGGGGTAATGCGTACTTGTGGGCCTAAAAAATGCTGTATCCATTTTTCAAGCACTCGACAAAAATGGTTAATGGGAGGCTGACCAAAGTTCAGTTGCACTGCAAAATCATGGTCCTCATCTTTATCCCAGTAGAGATCTGCATTTTCTTCATGTAGGACATCCAAATCAATCGATCGCATCGACATGGATTTTCCTTTCAGGAGATCCATGATGTTGCCGGTCTCTCCCGCTTGGGCATTCTGAGTCACTACCTCATCATCCGCGCCCATGACTACACCCTCCTCTAGAACGCTAATTTTTTGCGTCCTAAAAAAGAGTTCACCCATACGCGCATCCAAGGGATGGCATTCCTCACCCAAAATATGCCTAATGAAGATTTGCGCCAGTTGCGAGATAAACAAAGGGGGCACATCTACACCCTCACCCTTGAACAAGCTCATATAAAAATTTTCCAAAGAGCTGGCGGCCAGCAACTTGCTGCGATATCGAAGCCAGACCTGATAGTTCACCTGAATATCCGGATCCGCCATTGCGGCAATTTCTTGATCCGTAATCACTGCGCGAGGATTCTCACTCAAACGCTGATGTAGGGCACGCTCCGCACTGCATGACTCAGGAACCAAATTTAACTCCGGGCGCAGCAAATAGGTCCGTAGAAATTCATCCGTGACTAATAGTTGATTATCAGAACCCACTAACAGGGTTTTATATGGAGAATGGGGCCAGAAGTTTGTCATGATGGTTTGCTCGAACAAAAAGATTACGCTCAGAATATACTAGGCCTTCCATTTCAGCCAAAGAGAAAGATAAATATGAGCGAACTCAAACAAATAGATACCGTTGTAGGTGAAGGCAAAGAAGCGGTTGCGGGCAACCATGTAGACGTGCATTACACCGGCTGGTTGTTTGATGAAAAGGCAGCAGACCATAAGGGTCAGAAGTTTGATAGCTCCCTCGACCGCGGACAGCTATTTAGCTTTCCTCTAGGCGCTGGCCATGTGATTAAGGGCTGGGATCAGGGCGTACAAGGCATGAAGATCGGCGGCAAACGCACCCTCATCATCCCTGCAGAAATGGGCTATGGTGCACGTGGGGCTGGTGGTGTCATCCCGCCAAATGCAACACTAATATTTGATGTGGAACTGCACGGAGTCAATTAATTCAGCAGACGATAAGACCGCATTAGTACTAAGGCCACTCAGTTCAATTGAACTCAGTGGCCTTTATTTTTCTTACGGCAAAATTAAAAAATTAAGAACGTAAGGCTTTGCCATTCAAGGTGAGCTTACTTGGGGCTGTCGGCTGACAGAGGCTAATTAAACGATTTCTCTCAGCCATGACCTTATCGGCGTAGCCGCCGTCGTTTTCAGCATTAGCAGCACCGACGTAGTATTTCAAACCGGAGCGCAGTGAACCAGTAGTAGCAATTAAATACTTCAGGATGTACGCGCCCACCCGGATGTTGACCTCAGGCTTCACTGCATCCGTCTCACCACCATACAAAGCGTACTTATCTTTGTGAATCGAGGTCATTACTTGCATCAAGCCTTCTGCACCGGCATGGCTTTTTATTAGGGGGTTGAAGTTCGATTCCACGGAAATTACCGCGAGCAACAACACAGGGTCAATATTGACTTCTTTAGCGATCAATACGGTATTGGAAACATATTCCTCAATCTTGGCGCGATCGAGCTTGTACTTCTTCTCAAAGAAGTCAGCGACGGCACGTTGATTTTGAATGGACACCATCAGTTTTGAATCAAGGGCCTGAGGGTCAATCTTTGAGGTCGGGATGCGGTCCGATAAATGTGAAATCGGTCTTACCTGTGCTTTAGCTACAGAAGGCATCAAGAGGGCAACGGTCTGCTGCTTTGCGCTCATCAAGCCGACACCTGGAGTGGCAGAGGCCTTGCCATAGATCACAGTGGCGATTTCTTTGTCAGCTAGCGCCCTTGGGGTTTCCTCTTGATACTGATCGAGCATCCCAAAACCATTTTGCCAAACCATGACACGGGCCTCGTCTGGAACCAAGATACGGGCTAAATCAAAGGCGCCGGCTTGAGTACCATTACCCGAAAGCCACAGCCCAACGATCATGAATACTGTCATGATCAATAAACCGTTCAACACCCGATAGACAGGGGAAAGTGCATGAGCTAACAAGGCCTTAGCGCCAGCTGTTGCCGGCTGCACTAGTTGCATGTCACTCAAAGTAGTAGAAAAACTTTTAATCATTCATGGTCTTGCAGCGCCTCAAAAAACCATACTGCTGATTTATGTTGCACTGCAATAAGTAAAAAACATGAGTCATCCTAAGAAGGTTCTTATATCAAGTCAAGAATATAGAAAGCCATTTCGATAACTTATAGGTCTTGAAATACCCTCGATCTTCATATTACTTCCTTAAATTGATAATAAATCGTTTAATTTCAGTAACTTATAGAAGTTAGTGAGGACTTATTTCATATAATAAAAAAGAGGTGAAAAGTAGACTTTTTTACTATTTTGGAGCCCCAAAGGAAGGCTCCAACCCATACATCTAGTATTTGGCATGACTCATTTTTCTACTGGTAGTGTTATTGCAACCATCATCTCCATCTACAGAGCACTCAAATACTCCCTTCGCAATGACATCAAAGAATTGAGCAAAACATCTTTAAATCTTCGTAGGCACTAGCCCTAGGGTTAACTCAACTCAATGAAAAGCTCAACTTAGACCTTCTCTTGGCGGCACTCATTACACTCAGTTGCAATGCAATCGCTAGCCAAACTTCTACTTGTAGGCGCGCTCTGGTTCCCTCTGAGCGCATCTGCTCTTTTTGATCAATGCAAAGATCAGTTTCCAAATCAACAAATTCCCAGTACGCATCAAGTTGGACGCGACCTTTGCTTTGATGATTTCGCCATCTACTACTCACCTATCGATAAAAAACCGATTTACACCGTCGAGAAATTAAATGCTGAGCAGTTTCAGGCGCCCCATCCCCGTCGGACTAACCGTTTTTACGAGGAGGCTAGACTCCCTTTTCATGAGCGCTCCCTGCTAGCGGACTATCGAGGTAGCGGCTTTGACCGCGGGCATAACGTTCCGGCTGGAGATATGACGCGTGAGCGAGGGATGGCCCAATCCTTCTCTCTAGCGAACATGATGCCGCAAGCTAGACAAAATAATCAAGGTATCTGGGCCAAGCGGGTTGAAGAGCCTACTAGGATGTACATTAAACGTGCGCAGGGAGATATTTTTGTCTTTACCGGATCCGTTGGCCAGGCGGGCAGTATTGGGAAAAGCAAAGTGACTGTTCCAAGCCATCTATACAAACTAGTCTACGACCCTAGCAAAAAGATCGCCTGGGCCTACTGGGTAGAAAATACTGATGAGGCGCAAATGAATCCGCCTATTTCTTATCAAGAGCTAGTGCAAAAGACAGGTGTCGACTTCCATCTGCCGGTAGATCTCATTGATAACAGGGCTAGTGCGCGAGCTCAGTGAGCACCTAATGCTCGTGAGTACGAGCAGCAATCCCATGCGCCCGCTGAATGGGCGCCAACAAACCTCGTAAGCCGTTGTGATCTAAGGTGTGCATTAACTCCAACAACTCACCAAGCTCCCCCTTAGGAAATCCTTCACGAGCAAACCACGCCAAATAATTGCCAGGCAGGTCGGCCAAAGCTCGACCAGCGTGCTTACCAAACGGCATCTTCATATTCACGAGTTTCTCTAGCGCTTCTGAATTCATAAGCATTGATCTTACAAGCTAAGTGGTCATTTTCTCAATTGATAACGATTCTCATTTACTGTATATTGAGAATCATTCTCAATAACTTTTATCAACCTGACCCACATCAACATGAAAATGACCATCAAACGAATCACCTTATTTGCCGTCTTATTAGCCACAGCCCTCCATTTCTCATTTGCCAACGCAGGTGAAGGCGCCTTTGGCTGGATTTACACCCTGGATCTCCAACCCAAAGGGAAGCTCGAGTTTGAGCAGCGCCTACAACTTAATCAGCTGCAATCTGCTGGAACTTACGATGCTTGGACCGCTCGAACAGAGCTTGAGTATGGCCTCACCAATAATTTACAAATCGCCGGCTATATCAACTCCTACTACACCAGCGCAAGTCAGAACTACACCAATCCGGAAGCTTGTGGCGATAGCGCTAGCTGTACTGGTGGCTATGGAGTGCCATCTAGTCATGATCCTGCAACCCCTTATCGAAAGAGCGGGATTGAAGGTGGGTCACTAGAGGCAATTTATCGAATTACAAACCCAGTCACCTCACCAGTCGGAGTAGGACTCTATTTCGAGCCAACTATTGGAAAAAATAAGAACGAGATTGCAGCACGCCTATTACTGCAGTCCAACTTTATTGACGACAAGTTGATCTTGGCTGGGAACGTAGTCGTTGCGAATGAACGTCTGAAATTTATTGAGAATGGCAATGTGCCAGAGTCTATGCTCGATTTTCTTGTCGGCGCTAGCTATCGATTCGCACCCAAATGGTCTGCTGGTGTAGAGGCGCGCTTCCATAACGATTATTCCGAGTTGAATTTACGCAATCAAGTACAGCGCGCCACTTTTGTAGGGCCGAACATGCACTACGCCGCAAAAGACTGGTGGGTCACCGGTGCATGGCGCTATCAATTGAAGGGCGGCAACTGCATGGGTGGAGGCGAAGCGGAGTGTTCCAATGCGCGCGTTTGGGATAGTCACTCCGTGAATGAATTCATCGTCAAAGTTGGCTTTCCACTGAACTAAAACCTCTACACCATTAACTCAGGAGCAATTATGGGAACACAAAATTTATTAACAGCAGCATTGATACATTTGATTGAATTTCAGTCATCGCATTGCAGCACTGCGAGGAAAAGGGCTTTGATGGTATTTGAAGCCTTATCCAATCTTCAAGATGGCAACTCTGAGATTGAAGCCCTCTGCCTTCAGGCAAACGAACTACGTTCTACTTAAATATTAATTACCTAAAAAATTAGATCTTATGTACTGGAATCCAAACCCCTTCATCATCATCGGCTTGGCAACTGCATTAGCCCCTATGGTTGCACAGGCAAAGATATACGTCTCTGTAGAGCAAGCCCAGAAAGTACTCTATCCCAATAAATCACTTACGAAAAATCCCATCATCATTACCGATGACCTACAAGACCGGATGCGCTCCGCTTCCAGTATTCGACACCCTTTTCAAGGGGATCGCATCTGGAAAACATCGGATGGCGGCTGGTTCATTGTGGATGAAGTAGTAGGTAAACATGAAATGATTACCTATGCTGTAGCACTGAGCCCAACAGGCGCTGTTACTGGTGTTGAAATACTAGACTATGTGGAATCCTATGGCTACGAAGTTGCCGAAGTCCAATGGCGCAATCAGTTCATCGGCAAAACAGCAGCAGACCCAATCAAGCTCAATAAAGATATTCAGAATATTGGAGGCGCTACCCTCTCTTGTAAGCATCTTACTGATGGGGTAAAAAGAGTTGCTGTTTTGTATGAGATAGCCCTGAAAAATCAATATCAGGCTAGTAAATCCAAATGATGCGCTGCAAGCCCCTACTGGGAACCTTTGTAGAAATATCCACCCCAGATGAAGGGCGCTTTTCAAATGCGATTGAGAATGCATTTTTAGCTATTGAAGAAGTCCAAGCTTTAATGGACTTCCATCATCCCAATAGCGAACTCACTCAAATCAATACACGCTCTCATCTGGAAGCTGTTCGTATTCATCCATGGACAGCCAAGGTGCTCATGATTGCTCAAGAGATGAACCTGCTTTCGGGGGGACTTTTTAATTGCGGAATTGGGCACTGCTTAGTAGATAGTGGGCTTCTGCCTCGCAATCTTGATGCAGCAGACTACTTTGGAGGTATTGAGCATCTCAAATTTTTAGAGCCCACTTTAGTGCGATCTGATCTCCCACTATGCCTTGATCTTGGAGGAATTGCCAAGGGATTTGCTGTGGATCTGGCTGTCAATGCACTCCAGTATGCCGGCGCTCTATCAGGATCAGTCAATGCGGGAGGCGATATTAGGGTATTCGGAAATAAGGCGCAAGATATCCAAGTGAGGAATCCAGATCATCCTCACGAGGTGATTTACTTGGGGAATCTGCGCGAAGGTGCCATTGCCACCAGTAGTCTTTACTTTGCTAAACGGGACAGGGCATCCCCTAGTTATCTAGTAAACCCCATCAATCGTGAGCATATTGAATTTTCTGATTCTTACTCAGTGATTGCAGATCAATGTGTTTATGCAGATGCCCTAACAAAAGTAGTATGCCTTTCTGGAAACATCCATCACCCTTGCTTGGCCCACTTCTGCGCCCAAGCAATCAACATCCCAAGCACCCTTACAGTATGAAAAATACCAGTCGTCTAGGCAAGATGCCCCCATGGCAAAGATATTTTGTCCTCATTGGTATGTTCTGTTGCTCTCTTACGGGCACAGCCTATTTATTAGGCCATGAATTTCAGATCCAACGCACCTTCCTGGGGACACATGCCGTATTAGCATGGCATGGAGTGGCCGCTATGCTGGCCAGTATTGCCTTAGGGTCGATACTACCCTTTCACCTGAAGGCGGGCCTCAAGTCCAAGAGAAAATTGCTTAGTGGATTGAGTCAGTTGGGATTTTTGATCACACTGATCATCACTGGCGCCCTGCTGTATTACGGTCCTGCGGAGTTACGAGAGTCGGTAGTGCTCACGCACTGGTTAATCGGGCTTGTATTCTTTGCCATCTTTTTACTGCATGGAGTGTATTCTCCAAAAACCCAGCCATAAATAGAAAAAATTTCATTTCTTGCAGTAGTGCTTGTACAGCAAACTTATTACAGACACGACTACCTGGCTTGATAAGGAATAGTAGATTTGCTTTCCCTCTCTACGTGTTTTGACCAACTTCTCTTTACGTAAGACAGTCAGCTGCTGTGAGAGGGTTGGCTGATGGAGATCAAGTGCAAGCTCCAGCTCGCCGACGCATTTTTCTGCCTGACCAATTTCACATAAGAGCATCATGCGATCCCGATTGGATAAGACCTTCATGAGCTTGCAGGCATCCTCTGCTGAGGATTGCATCTTCTTTAACTCCGATTTAGAAATCGGCATATTCATCGTTTTCATTGCTGTCATAGCGCATCAGAGCGTGTTTAATGGGATCTTTAAATAAGACATCCCATTGCTCTCTGGCTCAGGAAAGTGGCCAGCACGAATATTGACCTGAATAGCGGGCAAAATGAGTACGGGCATCTCTAGCGTTTGATCTCGTGCAGTACGCATCTGAACAAACTGCGCTTCGCTAACACCATCATGCACATGAATATTGCTAGCCTTCTGATCCGCAACCGTTGTCATACATGCAGCAGGTCGATTATTTGGTGGGTAGTCATGACATAAATACAGTTTGGTCTGCGCCGGATAGGACAAGATCTTTTGGATAGAGTGATAAAGATTTTTAGCACTTCCACCCGGAAAGTCACATCGGGCGGCGCCAACATCGGGCATAAATAATGTATCGCCTACAAAAATAGCATCACCGATTTCATAAGCCATACATGCGGGAGTATGGCCAGGCACAAAGAGCGCTTTTAATGAGAGTTTGCCAAATGGGAGAGACTCACCCTCTTTCAGTAAATGGTCAAATTGCGCACCATTAGCCTGAAAACGTTCATCCAGATTGAAAATGCCCTTGAATACAGCCTGCACAATCGTGATGTGATCCCCAATCACCAACTTGCCGCCCAAGTGACTTTGTAGATAAGGGGCTGCCGTTAAATGATCTGCGTGGGCATGCGTCTCTAAAATCCAGACTGTCTCTAGTTGGTGCGCCTGAATAAAGGCAATAACTTCATTTGCTGATGTCGTATTTGTTCTGCCAGATTTAGGGTCGTAATTTAGTACTGAATCAATGATGACGCAAGGGCTGCCATCCGCCTCATAAACAACATAGGTGTAGGTCCCAGTTTCTGGATCATAGAAGTCCTTAATCAGCGCTTCTGGTTTTAAATTTAACATAGACTTTCACCTAAATAAATAATATATATATTTATATACTATATTAATCTAAAATAAACTGCAATGGACTACTCAACCCTTATTAGCCCCGCATTAGGAATTCTGGTGGGTTTACTCATGGGCCTCACAGGAGCCGGTGGTGGGATTTTGTCAGTACCACTGCTGGTTTTCTTCCTAGGCTTTCCTATCGCAGAGGCGGCCCCGATCGCTCTTTGTGCCGTTGCCCTAGCTTCTAGCATTGGTGCAGTCCTAGGCCTGAAAGACGGGATCTTGCGCTACAAGGCGGCTGGTTTCATGGCGATCTTTGGTTTAGCGCTGTCCCCAATAGGACTTTGGCTTGCACCCAAGATACCCAATGCCCCCTTACAGATTGCATTTAGCTTCATATTGCTATTCGTAGCCATTCGCCTGCTAAGTCAGGCTCGTAATGCCATCAAAGGCATCCCTGAGGAAAGCAGGCAACCTCCACCCTGCCTCATGAACCCCAGTATCGGCAAGCTCCAATGGACCGTACCTTGCGCACGCGCCCTCATGTTTGCAGGCGGTCTCGCAGGCTTTTTATCTGGCTTACTTGGTGTTGGTGGTGGCTTCATCATCGTGCCAGCGCTCAAGCGTTATACAGACTTACCAGTCAAATCTATTGTCGCAACCTCGCTTGGTGTACTCGCCATCATTACCGGTGGTGGTGCGATTTTCTCAGCAGTGCGCGGGGGTCTCAATGTGTCGGTTGCTGCGCCGTTTGCAATTGCTGCATTAGGCGGCTTACTAATGGGTTTACTCTTAGGAAAAAAATTGAGTGGTCCACTTACTCAACTAATTTTTTCTGTCTTCGCTCTAGTAATTTCCATTGGACTACTCATTAAAGGTGTATTACTTTTAACTACCTATTAACTACCTTTTAACTACCTAAAGTACCGCAATGATGCTGTAAAAGGAAAAGCCCTCAAATGAGGGCTTTTTCATAAACATGCTGCTGCTAAAGCTTAGTGACCACCAGCACCACCCAAGTAAGCCGCCTTCACCGCTGGATCATGCAGCAACTTGTCTGCCGGTCCATGAGTGGCAATCTTGCCGTTCTCAAGTACATAGCCGTAGTCAGCAACCTTTAAGGCGGCTGCTGCAAACTGCTCGACCAACAACATGGTCACGCCTTGCGCTTTGAGATTAGAAATAATCTTAAATACTTCCTCAACCAAGATTGGCGCGAGGCCCATTGATGGCTCATCCAAAAGAATAATCTCCGGATTTAACATCACTGCACGGGCCATTGCCAACATCTGCTGCTCACCGCCAGATAAAGTACCTGCTAACTGATTGCGGCGCTCTTTCAAGCGCGGGAACATTTCTAATGAACGCTCTAAATCACTCTTAATGTCACCCTTTGGTCGGCTACCCGTAAAACGTGGAAAAGCCCCCAATAAGAGGTTGTCATTAACGGACATCGTCGTAAATACACGGCGACCTTCCGGACTGTGGGCCAAACCGAGACGGGCGATTTTATGAGAGTCGTAACCATCAATTTTTTCGCCGCCCAAAGTGACTTCACCACCAGTAGGCTTAATCATGCCTGTGATCGCACGCATGGTGGTTGTTTTACCAGCGCCGTTTGACCCGATCAAAGTAATGACCTGCCCTTTAGGAACATCAATGTTGATGCCGTGCAGAACTTTAACTTTGCCGTAGCCTGCTTCAAGATTCTTAATAGATAACATGGTATTTACCGATTCAATATAGTTCTAGTGATTAAGTACCCAAGTAGGCATGAATCACCTTCTCGTCTGCCTGAACTTCAGCTGGTTTACCTTCTGCAATCTTCTGACCGAAGTCCAATACAGAAACGGTATCGCACACTGACATGACCACATCCATGTGATGCTCAATCAGGATGAAGGTAATACCGCTATCGCGGATCTTACGAATAATACGTAAGAGTTCTTTGATGTCAGGTGCAGTCAAGCCAGCAGCTGGCTCATCCAACAGGAGCAACTCTGGATCGAGCGCCAAGGCACGAGCAATTTCTAAGGAACGCTGCTTACCGTACGGCAAGTTACGCGCCTCTTCATTGGCAAAGTCCTCTAAACCAACAAACTTCAGCAAGGCCATTGCGCGCGCGTACGCTTCTTGTGATTCCTTTTTGTAACGCGGCAGATTCAATGCAATCTCCACCATGTTGGACTTAAAGGTGTGATGTAGGCCAACCAGAATGTTCTGGATCGCAGTCATTTCACCGAAGAGCTGTACGTTTTGGAATGTACGTGCAATACCTGACAAAGCGATATCAGAAGATGTCTTACCAACCACGCTCTCACCAGCGTACAACACGTTACCGGCCGTAGGTATGTAAATGCCAGTCAACACGTTCATCATCGTGCTCTTACCGGAGCCGTTAGGGCCAATCAGACCATGAATGGTTCCACGCTTAATGCTGAGATCGACGTTGTTCAATGCCTTGAGACCACCAAACTGCATTAAGACAGAATCTACCTTCAATATCTCATCACCGGTGTTTTGATTCTTCACGGTGCTAATGAAGCTGACTGAATCATCAATCTCATCCGCTTTTTCACCACGAGTAGTGACGGTCTTGCCGGCGATCGATTGGTAGAAGCTCTTCGCAAAACCAACGATACCGTTTTGCAAGTAGTACACCACTAACAAAATCATGAAGCCGAAAATACTTAAGCGCCAATCGGAGATTCTGTCTAACCAGAATGAAAACACAGCTAAACCAATCACACCGGCTAAGGGCACCATCACGCGTTTTGGTGTGGTGACTTTCTTGGCCAGGGCCATAGCTGCACCTACTGCAACCACAACCGCAATCGTTGTTGCAACAATACGGAACAAATTGATATCGTCAAGAAGCTTAGGCAGGAGAACAATGATTGCCGCTCCCAATATAGAACCCAAGCGAGATTTACGACCGCCCATAATCACCGCCAACAAGAACAGAACCGCTAATTCATTGTTATAGGTATTTGGAGAGATGTATTGCTCAGAATAAGCGTACAAGCAACCTGCCAAACCAGCAAAGCCGGCGCTGATCACAAAAGCGATTACTTTGTAGCGATAGACGGAAACACCCATACAGTCACAAGCTACCGGGCTATCGCGTAAGGCTTCAAAAGCACGGCCCATTTGTGATTTAACGAAGCGGTCCACCACAATCATGGCAAGAATCAAAACAATACAGACTAACCAGAAAAATTCGGCCTTGGACATGGGCACACCCATCAGATCCGGCTTCGGAATTTTGATTCCCAAAGGACCTTCGGTAAGCCAAGTCATCTCATTGATCAAGATCTGGGTAATGGTTCCAAACGCTAAGGTCACCATGGCCAAATAAGGCCCAATCACCTTCAGGGCTGGTAACGCCAGAATTCCACCAAAGATTGATGTCACCACAATCGACGCTGGCAAAGTCACCCAAATTGGTAAACCAAAGTGGAAGAACAAGACGCCGGCAGTGTAGGAACCAATTCCGAATAGCGCTGCATGCCCCAGAGAGACTTGACCAACATAACCCACCACAATGTCTAAACCATACAAGAGGATGGTGTAAATCAGAATAGTTTCAACTAAGTGAATGTAATACGGATTGGTAATAAAGAAAGGCAGGCTAAACAAGCCAACAATCGCAATTAATAGAGGTAATAGAGACTTCGATTTCATTATTAAACTTTCTTAATTGCAGTTTTACCAAAGAGACCAGACGGCTTAAATGCAAGCACTAACAAGAGCAAGATCAAGCCTGGTACATCTTTATAGCCAGTAGAAATATAGAAGCCTGTGGCTGTCTCCACAATTCCGAGAATCAAACCACCCACAATGATTCCCATACCGCTGGAGAGACCGCCAATAATGGCAACCGCAAATGCTTTCAAACCTAATGCACCGCCCATGGCAGCGCCAGTCAATGTCAATGGCGCAATTAACACGCCAGCAAAGGCTGCTGTTAAGGAAGACAGTGCATAGGAGAAGGTAATTACCATGCTGGTGTTAATACCCATGAGGCCAGCAGCATCACGGTCATTCGCCGTTGCTACTACTGCCTTACCGTAAATGGTTTTACGGTTAAAAAATTCTACGAGCAACATCATGACCAACGCACCAACGACTACCAAGATTTCCATTGGCAAAATGTTAGCGCCTAAAAAGGCCATAGGCTCCATCGGCAATGGTGATGGGAATGGCAACGCATCACGACCCCAAATGTTTTCTGCCACGTTTTTGAAAATAATTCCCAGCGCGATAGTGGACATGATCCAACCGAACTCAGATTTAATTTTGATAGCAGGACGAACTCCAACCAATTCAACAAATCCGCCTTGTACCATTCCGAATATGCACACTACTGGAATCATTAACCAGTAATTCATACCGAATAAGTCAACGCAGGTAAGACCAACTAAGGCCCCCAACATTAATGCCTCGCCTTGACCGAAGTTCAAAGTGCCAGAAGTGGCAAAAGTCAGCTGAAAGCCGAAAGCAATGACCGCATAGATCATGCCTACTGCTATACCGCTGGAGAGGATTTGTGCAAACATTTCCATGATGTAGACCTAAAAAATTCTAAAACTGTTTTATGAACGATCCGCTATTGTAAGCAAAACGCCGCTTTGTGGGCGGCGTTTTGCTTTAATACTGTCTAAATGCTGCACTGCGGAAAATCCGCAGTCACCCTTCAGAAGAATTACTTCTTCTTCGCTGTAGCATCCTCAGCGTTCAAGAACTCAACGCGGCCGTTCTCAACTACACCCATCACCACATCTTTAGCTTTGATAGCCTCGTGATCAGCTGATGTAAATGGCTTGTTATAAGTCATCACAACGCCATCAACCGGGGTTTTCAGATCTTGCAATGCTGCCAAAATCTTCGGTCCTTCTGTACCCTTAGCTTGCTTGATTGCAGCGGCTAGGAGGTATACAGAGTCGTAGCCTTGTGCTGCTGACACTGGAGAAGCAATTACGCCATTCTTTGGCTTAAAGTCTTTGAGGTAAGCATCAATGAAGGCCTTGCGCTTTGGAGTAGTCGCAGGGCTCTGAATGAAAGTCTCTGGCATCGTTGCGCCGTTACCATTCTTACCAGCGGTATCAATGAAGCTAGCCATGGACAGTGTCCAGCTACCAATCATTGGCTTTTTCCAGCCTAATTTAGACATACCGTTGGCAATTTGTGCCAACTCAGGTCCAATTGCGTAGGTCAACACGACTTCCGCACCAGCATTCTTGGCTCTGAGCAACTGTGAGGTCATATCTACGTCACCCAAGTTGAACTTCTCAACAGCAACTGGAGTTACGCCATAAGCCTTTAGGGCTTTTTCCAAGTCCTCACGACCCAACTGACCATAGTTAGTGGAGTCAGCCAAAATTGCGACGTTCTTCAAGCCTCGCTTCTCAACCGCTTCTTTAGCGATCATCGGAGCTTGAATGTTGTCGGCAGCAGAAGTACGGAATACGTAGTTCTCAGCAGCATTTGGAAATTGCTTAGTAATCAAAGTACCGGTTGCAACGTTATTAATAACTGGAATCTTGGCTTCTTGGAAAAAACGCTGTGAGGCCAAAGCCACGCCAGTATTGATGTAACCCAAAGTAGCAGCCACTTTTTCGTTATTAATCAATTCTTGGGCGATTTGTACGCCACGCTCATTCTTAGCTTCATCATCGCGCTCAACTAAAACAATCTTGTTGCCATCAATGCCGCCAGCAGCGTTAATTTCTTTAGCAGCTAAACGAACACCATCACGCATGCTCACGCCCATTGAAGCTGAGCCTCCGGTGAACGGGCCAATAACGCCCACTTTGATATCGGCTGCGTAAGCGCCGGTGGATAACATTGCAGTAGCGGCTACTGCAAAAATGTGACGACGAATATTCATAAAGTCTCCATGACTAAAAGTGCTAATTAAATAAATTCTTTTTTTGATAAAACTTAAAACGAATAGTTATATTACAGTCAATTCGAGAGCAAAAAATGGGTTTTGTATTAGGGTTTTACATTAGCCTTTGGTGCTTAAAGTCCTTTTAAAAAAACCGACGCATTTGCTCGCGTAAGCTTGGCCAGAAAAGATTGATCATCAAACCAGCAATAACCAAGCCGGCTGCCATCATCTTCCAGCCCGGGAGAGATTCATCTAAGAAGAACGCAGATGCCCCCATTCCAAAAATGGGTACTAGCAAGGGTGCGGGTGCCACCACTGCGGCAGGGTGTTTTGACAAGAGCCAACCCCAGGCAGCGTAACCAAACAAGGTATTGCCCCAAGATTGCCAAAGAACCCCAATCCAAGCTCCCAATGGCGCCGCCAAAGTGACATCCCATAAATGGCTGGCGCCACCTTCAAAAATGAGCGCAACGATCAAGAGGGGTGGAATAGAAAATGCGCTAGCCCAAACGACATAGGACAGCATATTGATGGATCCAGCTTGGCGACTCACCGTATTGGCGATCCCCCAAGAGAGGCCGGCAAAGACTACTAAGGCCAGACCGAAAAAGGTGGTGGTGGCATCCGTGTGCAGCGCAATAATCACTAAGCCGGTCATGGCTACAGCTACGGCGACTGCCTGATATAGCCTCAATCCCTCTCTGGCGAAGAACATCGCAAAGCCAATCGTAAAAAATACCTGCGTCTGAATGACCAAAGAGGCTAAGCCGGGAGAGATGCGCCCATCGATAGCGAAATACATGACGCCAAACTGCCCTACTCCAGTTGCCAAACCATAGATGCACAAATTAACCCAAGAGACTTTAGGTTTTGGGATAAAAAATACCAGCGGCAATAAAGCAAATATATATCGCAGTGCAGCGAATAAAAATGGAGGAAAACTCTCTAGCGAAATCTTAATTACTACAAAGTTGGTGCCCCACACGGCAACAATGGCAAGCGCTAATAGCAAGTGACTCGGTGGGAGTCCAGAATAAGACGGCGAACTACTGTGCGTTTGCGGACTACTCACCAGTGAGCAATTCAGCGGCGCGTTGCGCAATCATCATCGTAGGCGCTGCCGTATTACCGGAGGTAATCGTTGGCATTGCAGAAGCATCTACCACTCTGAGATGATGAATACCCCTCACCCGTAATTGAGAGTCAAGCACTGCCATCGGATCATCGTCACAACCCATCTTACAAGTGCCTACTGGATGAAAAATCGTTGTCCCAATATCACCTGCTGCTTTAATCAATTCTTCATCGCTTTGATATTGCCTGCCTGGTTTGTATTCATCAGGTGCATAGGGTTTCAGTGCGGGACTTTCCACAATCTTGCGCGTGAGACGTAATGAGTCAGCAGCAACCTTGCGATCATCATCGGTAGATAAATAATTTGGTGCAATCACTGGCGGCACTTCAGGATCAAGTGATTGAATGTGTACACTACCGCGTGATGTTGGCCGCAAGTTACACACGCTTGCGGTGATCGCATTAAATGAATGTAAATCTTCACCAAACTTTTCAAGCGATAAAGGCTGCACGTGATATTCCACATTTGCTGAAGGCTGATCAGGAGAACTATAGGCAAACGCGCCCAGTTGAGAAGGCGCCATCGACATCGGTCCAGAGCGCTTAAACACATACTCAATACCAATCATCAATTTACCCAGCCATGAATTTGCTTTTGTATTCAGAGTCTGAATACCATTCACTTTATAAATCATGCGCAATTGCAAATGGTCTTGCAAGTTCTCGCCGACGCCTGGCAAGTCTGCCATCACGGGAATACCCAGCTTGTTGAGAAGCACTGCAGAGCCAATACCCGAGCGCTCCAAAATCTGCACACTACCAATGGCACCTGCACTCAAAATGACTTCGCCCTGATTAGCGATATTGCAGAGAACTTCAGTTGTCTTGCCGTCTTGGACATATTGCACGCCGTAACAATTTTTAGAGTTTGGATCGATCAGTAATTTATTGACCATTGCCTCCGTAATAACCGTGAGATTAGCTCGTTTAGCAGCATCACGTAAAAATGCTTTGGAGGTGTTGAGACGCCAGCCCTTACGCTGGCTAACATCAAAGTAACCCACCCCAAAGTTATCGCCTTGGTTAAAGTCATCCGATGCCGGAATACCCGCCTCTACTGCAGCCTCTCTAAAGATATCCATGATGGGCCAACGCAAGCGCTGCTTAGAAACAGTCCACTCACCGCCTTTACCGTGCCACTGATTAGCGGCCCCGTGGTAATCCTCAAATGATTTGTACCGACGCAATGCGTTTTGCCAAGACCAAGAGTCATCACCCGTTGCCTTGACCCAAGAGGCGTAATCACCCTCTTGGCCCCGCATATAAATCATGCCGTTAATAGATGAGCAGCCACCCAAAACCCTACCGCGCGGGTACAACAATGAACGGCCGTTCAGACCCGGTTCGGCAGCTGTCTTGAAGCGCCAATCTGCGCGGGGATTATCAATGCAATACAAATACCCAACTGGTACATGTATCCAGATGTAATTGTCGTTCTTGCCAGCCTCAATTAAGAGCACCCGTTTAGCGGGATTCTCCGTTAGACGCTTAGCCAACATGCAGCCCGCGCTACCGGCGCCGATGATGATGTAGTCGTAGGTGTTTGTTGGAGTCATGGTCTTGGTATTAGGCAGTCCTAGTTTGATCCTATTATTTACCAATACAAAAAATCGGGTATTAATTGTTACTTTTGTTGATTTGATATAGAATCAAAATTGATCTAATATTAGATCATGAGAACTACCTTTAAAAAAGCCTTTGTCCAGTTTGTAAAAAAGGCTTCTAAGCCTCTGCAGTTAGTAATTGAAATCAGGGTCGCTGAAGTTTGCAATAACCCTAAGATAGGTCAACAAAAGCTGGGGGATCTTCAGGGGGTATTCGTTTATAAGTTTCGCTTTAAAACACAAGAGTATTTGATGGCGTATCAGTGTGATCATTTTACTGAAACAACAAAAATAACCTGGATTAAATTTTGTCAAATTGGGCCTCATGAAAATTTTTATACGCGATTAAAAAAATCCATTCAATTCAAATGACAATTTCAAGCCACTTCAATACAGAAAGTAAGGTTTCTATATGACTCAATACATGACCGCGGAGGATCTTTTTGCTCATGTGCAAAAAATGCCCTCAAAAGAACGTATTAAATTTTTCTCTTTAATTGCGATAAATGCCTTCCAAGATAATGACTATAACCATGAGCAAGTATTTGGACACCTAAGAAATGCCACCTTTTCGGCGGAAGAGGCCGCAGAATTTTTAGAGATCTCGCTAACTACCTTACGTAGATATGTACAGGCTGGCAGATTAAAGCCCACATCAATCATTGGAAGAAATCAGTTATTTTCTAGCGCCGATCTGAAATTGCTAAAACAGAAAATTAATAAAGAATAGTGAAAGTCCAATACCCGTCTAAAATAACCCCATGCACGTCAATGAAAAGAACCGGACCCCCAAGAAAGTTGATCTGGATGAAGGTCCCAGCAAGTCAGAGTTAAAGCGTCTGATGACCGAGCGCCAGAAACTGGCTGAGGTTCTGGCAGCGCTCAGTAGCGATGCTTTGAAGACCATCCCTATGGATGAGGCCATTAAAGCGGCTATTGCGGAAACCAACAAAATCAAAAGTTTTGAAGCGATTCGGCGTCACAAGCAATATCTTGGAAAACTCATGCGCTTTTTAGATGAAGAAGAGCTCGATGCGATTCAGAAGCGTTTGGATGCTATCCAAGGGGTTAGCAAAGCAGAGACTGCCAAACTCCACCATCTTGAGTCCTATCGCGATCGACTGATTGCGAATGATGAAACCTTCACCAAGATGATTGAGCAATACCCTGATATGGATATTCAGAATATGCGTACGCTGATTCGTAATGCCCGCAAAGAAAAAGAAACCAATAAGCCACCTAAGGCTTATCGTGAAATCTTTCGCGTTTTAAAAGATATGGGAATTTAAGCTCATTTACCAAGAATCAGGCTTTTGAATTTTTGAGTTCGGGATCCTAAGTGGCAGCTGCGCAGCGGCGATATGCGAAAGATTCAGAATCTTTCTCCAATCAGAGTACTTTGTTAAGTCACCCGAAATATGTCGATGGTCTTCACTTTGAATTGGTGCAACTATGCCAATGCGCAATTGAGGATGATGCTTCTTCACTACCGCTAAGGCACCCTCAAGATCAGAATCATTACTACAAATTACAGCCTGCTCATATGCGGCTGTCCAAGCACCCGTAATTAAGTCTGATGCTAAGTTAACATCTGTCTTCTTTTCATTAAAGTCGTATACCTGAACTATTTTTAATTCAGGAGCCTCTGAAATTGGCTTGACCAATCTTTGGTAAGGCGTAGTAGCCAAAATTTTTCCTTGAATAATTTCCAAATTATGTGGGTGAATTTTTCTTAGAGCCTGAAGGTATATCCGCTGTCTCTGGGTTGACATCGGATCATCTGACATTCTTCCGAGAACGGGGGCTGTGTAATAGCGTACCTGAGCTAGCTCTGCATTTTTATCTAATATGCATTCCGAAAACAGCTTAACGATATCGAGCCACTTCATGTTAGATTTTCTCAGCAAGCCGTAATACAGGTTGTATCCATCAATATAGACAATAGTTTTGATAATTCTTCTATCCCAGAAAAGACAAAACCACCCGAAGGTGGTTTGTCGCCCAAAAAGCATTCAATTAGATTAATTAGATTAAACGGTTAAAGGGTGAGTCGTATCAATACTATACACTTTTTATAAAGATAGATAAATTCACGCATTCGTCAAATGGTTTTCATATCACCAATGCAAAAGAATTCGTCTAAATCTTTAATCTCATTGAGGGTAGCTCTACCCAGCGATATAAATAGTTGGCAGTAATGATGCTGCAGACTAGCACCCCGAACATGAAGCCAATGGCAATCCAGCCACTTTGGTAAGCTTGTAATCCCGAAGCAATATATAGCGTGTTTGCTAGCAAGATAAAAGCAAAGTGAATCAAGAATGCGCAGTAAGAGCGTGGGCTAGCCCAGGCAATAGCGCACAGCGCTCCGGCTTTTAGCTTAGAGCGAGAAGTCACTGGATAGCTCATGTTGCCCCATACGAATAAGAGCAAGGCTACAAACCAGGCCAAATAATTGCGTAACCAAACTGCTTGCCAAGTCGATATCAGAATAATTACCCCAATACCGATGAGTGAGGCCTTAGCTAAGATCTGAATTTTTTTATTGGCAAAGTTTCTTGCGAGATAAGCCAAAACGCCGAGACTATAAGCACCAATAAAGTAAATAAAGTAGGCCTCGAACTGGGCAGAGCGATTGAAATACAGTAACGAGCTCACCGCAACAATACTGATAAACCAAATCAGCGCCTGATAAGAAGAAAAAGAGACCAGCAAGATGGCCAGTACTGAATAGAGCTGCCAGTCAATGGCAACATACCAAGCACCTGCAGAAATAGAGTCGAGCCCCAAGATACCTTGCAAGAAGAATAGATGGGCGATCAGTTGGCCCAACGTTTCTTGCTCGCCAACAAATTCATCGCTCACCCAAAAGCGTGCAATCCAAGCGCAAAATATTGTAAAAATTAAAGCGGTAATATAAGGCGCAAACAAACGGAGGTAGCGATTGATGATCACTCGTAATAAGTTTCGGCCATTCAATTTTGCATTCGCGAAACGGGTCAGTGACTGGGCGGCTAAGTAGCCTGCCATTACCAAAAAGATTTGCACTGCATAGCGGCCATACTCAAACAACCAGGCCATCAAACCAGGTAGTGCAGCACGCGCATCAAGAGCCAACTGCCCATAATTGGACAAGTGATGAAGAATGATGAGTAGTGCCGCAAAGACCTTGAGAAGGTCTATGAAAAATAATGAATTAGCTTGCTTCAACAGTTCTAGCGGTAATAGCGATTACTTCGCTTTTGTCTTGCCCATCAAAGAGGCAAGCATGGGATTACTGCTAGCGAGATCCTTCTTTGTTTTGGCAATATCGTCTGCAGCACCGGGTTTCGGTGTCTTGGCAGAATTTTTCAAACGCTGCGCAGTTGTCAGAGCGAGGTTTTTATAGAGATCGGTTTTTTTCATGGACATGGGGCGGTACTCACTTAAGTTTGTTGCCTATAACGCGTTATCGACTGAATCAATAAAGTCACGGACAGTGCGATTAAATACTGCGGGCTGCTCAATATTGGATAAATGCGCTGCATCTTCTAGTATGACTAATTTTGATCCATCAATCATGCGATTGAGCACGATAGCTTGATCCACTGTACAGGCTGGATCTTGACGACCAGTCAAAATGAGCGTGGGTGCCTTGATCTTCAATAGCATGGTGGTTTGCGCCATATCTCTGACTGCGCTAGCGCAACCGAGGTAACCCTCAACGCCAGTCTTCAAAATCATCTCGCGGACCTTGGTAATATCTTGAGGGGCACGGGCTATAAATGGGGCGGTAAACCAGCGCTTGATCGTGCCGTCCACCAGTCCAGCAGTTCCCTCCTTGCGGGCAATATCAAAGCGCTCTTCCCATAGACTACGCGGCGGCATTTCGCTGGCAGTGTCACAGAGGGACAAAGAGTAAATACGCTCGGGATAACGGGCGCCTAATTGCTGTCCAATCATGCCGCCCATGGATAAGCCAACAAAGTGGACTTTATCGATCTTGAGTGCATCCAATAGCGCAACTGCGTCATCGGCCAATTGAGGAATGGTGTAGGGGGCGGGAGTTGTCTCGGAGTCGCCATGTCCACGCTTATCAAAACGTAGTACACGGTAGCGGTCAGCCAAGGCCGGTACATTCCAATCCCACATGCTGCAATCAGACATCAAGCTATTGGCCATGAATACGACGTGACCATCACTAGTACCATCAAATCGATAGGCAATATCGATGCCATTGACCTTAATGATCTGTTTTTCTAGTGTTTGGCTCATATGTCTCTACTTTCTGGCTGAAATAGCAATTTTTATATTTCCTATCTTGATCATGGAGATCTTGAAAGGAGCATGGTAGATTATCCAACGAAACTATAAAAACTCTAAGGAGACATGATGCAAAAGACATTACCATCCCCACGCTCAAGCCAACAGAATCTCGTACGGAGCTTATTCCTCAGCTTAGGACTGACTGTTGGTCTTACTATGAGCCTAAGCTCCGCTCATGTTAGTGCGCAGAGCTATCCCAACCGAACTGTGAAGATGATCGTACCCCTGACAGTTGGATCTGGGGCTGATATCGCCGGCAGGATCGTTGCAAAGAACCTTTCGGAAACCTGGAAGCAATCTGTCATTATTGAAAATCGCCCTGGTGCTGGTGGCCTGATTGGTACTGGCGCGGTCGTGAGCTCTGAAGCCGATGGTTACACCCTCTTGGTGCAATCAGCTTCTTACGCAGCTAATCCTGCCATCTATAAGAAATTGCCTTATGACCCCTTGAAGAGCTTGATTGATGTCGACATCCTTGGGCAAACCCCTTATGTATTAATTACCTCTGCAGATGGTCCTTACCAATCTATTCGAGATTTGGTGATCGCCAGTAAATCTAAGCCCGGTGAAATTACCTTCGCATCTGCCGGCGTTGGAAGCTCCACCCACCTTGCTGCTGAGTACTTTAATCAAATGATGGGCATCAAACTCATTCATGTTCCATACAAAGGCTCTCCAGAGGCGATTGCAGATACGATGGCTGGCAGAACCGCGTTTTATATGGCGCCTTTAGATACGGCCATTGGACAACTCAAGGGCGGCAAAGTTCGTGCACTCGGCGTTACCAGCAAAGCACGCAATCCCGCAGTACCCGAGATCCCCAGCATCGCAGAACTAGGCTATCCCACTTTTGAGATTGGTCTGTGGTTTGGTGTCTGGGCTCCTGCCGGCACACCACCAGCGATTGTGAAAAAGATTAATCAAGACATTAATCTGGCCATGCAAAATCCTGAAGTAAAAGCAGCCTATGAAAGCAAAGGGATTAAAGCCACGCCAATGAGCCCGCCAGAATTTAGTAAATTTGTGCGCGAAGAAATGGCTAAGTATCAGAAGATTGCTAAAGACGCGAACATCGAACCGCAGTAATCAAGCCACACTAACGAGATCTCAATCACTTGAACTCCAACTCAGCACCACTCTGCCAAGCCCCAGATCCAGAAATTCGATCACCTCAGATTGTGTTTCCTGCGGGCTCGGTAGATTGCCATGCCCACGTGTGTGGGCCGGCTCTCGAATTTCCCTATAGCAATGAACGAATCTATACGCCACCCGATGCAACGCTGACTCAATACGAATCTTTGTTGAAGATGCTAGGTATTGATCGTGGTGTTTTAGTTCAGCCCAGCGTCTATGGAACAGATAATCGAGCCATGCTTGCTGCACTCGCCTCCAACCCCCAGAAGTTTCGTGGAGTTGCCGTCATTGATCCTAAGATCTCCGATGCGGAACTAGAGACGATGCATCTTGCTGGTGTTCGTGGCATTCGCTGCAATGTCGTTGATGTTGCTGACAAATCTGCTGGCTTACCGATTGCCCAATTAACAGCCCTAGCCAAACGCATTCAGCCTTTTGGTTGGCATTTAGAGCTACTAGCCCATGTTAATGAATACCCCAATCTCGCAAACCTCTTTGCAGACTTTCCGGTAGATTTAGTTTTTGGTCACTTTGGCTACTCCCATGTAAAACATGGTGTGAATGACAAAGGCTTTCAGGGTCTACTGGAGTTACTCAAAAATCACCGAGCCTGGGTCAAAATGACGGGGCCCTATCGTATTGGTGATGGAGACCTTCCCTATGACGATATGCGCGTGTTCAATGATGCGGTGATTCAGGCCAATAGTCAGCGATTAATCTGGGGTAGCGATTGGCCTCATGTGATGGTCAAAAAGCAAATGCCGCACGATGCTGATCTCTGTGATCTGTTTGGATCTTGGGTAAGGGATGCAGGTCTCAGAAAAGCGATTCTCTGTGACAATCCCTGTATGCTATATGACTATCCAGCCTTCACCGGCGCTTAATAGACATTCGCAAGAAAGAATACCAACCCCATGGACAACACGCTTACTATTATTTTCGGCATTGTTGCCATGCTGCTTCCACTGGTCATTGGCCGTTTGGTCTGGAAGCGTTTTGATCAATATTTTGGCCGCAATGATGAGGCCTATATGGATACCTTAGAGTATTTCCTCAAGAAGATTGGTTTTACCATTTTGGTTGCTTTTATCATTTTGTGGATTGGTATCAGCCTCGTATTTAGCGGTAGTGCTAATTCCTAAATATCTCACCAACAAAGACTGCCTGCCGTGAATGATCAATTTAAAACTCTTTTCAATAAAGCGAAACTGAACTTTGCGGTACTTGCCAGCATTTTGATGTTGGCAGTCCTGGGGAAAATAACCAATCCAGAGCTGACGAATAGTATTTTTATGATTGCAGATCAGTTAGTTTCGGATCTGATTTTGCTCTTTGTGGCAATTACCCTTGGCGCTTTTATACCCAATTTCAAGCTCGTGGTATTCGGAGCAATTGCCGCCTTTGTTGCCGCAGCTATCGCTATTCAAACAGGTCTTTTTACTTACCTCACCTTAGAGTATCTGTTTGCAGTTCTGATCGTGGTTCTGGGCTTTGCATCGATTGCTAATTTGTATCGTCATTACAGAGAAGTTCAGTTTTAAGACCCAGTTAATGCTATTTTCAATAATTTCTTGATTTTTCATGAAATTTCAAGAAAAATAGTGAAAACTACCGGAACAAGTCTATGGGCACCATTTTATTAAGCAAATTTTCATCTCAAGCAAATCCCGAGATACTCAATACCTTGCATCAGATTGCTGATATCGAGGGGAAAAAGTTTCATGCGGTTTTGGATGAAGCATTCCGTGATTTTTTAAATAAAAAGGGGGTGTCTACCCCCGATCGCCAGGTAATGACCAGCTTTGCACAAAGTCTGCATGAGTTTGAGGATCTATACAAAGAGCTTGCCAAGTAATGCTCTTTATTACCATGCAAGACATCCTGCTGATGCACGGTGTCTTGATTAATCGTTTTGGCGGATCACCAGGCTTAAGAGACAAAGCAGGACTTGAGGCAGCACTAATGCGCCCTCAATCAGGCTACTACCCAGATGTCATCTCTCAAGCAGCAGCATTGTTTGAAAGTCTCATCGTTAATCACCCCTTTATTGATGGCAATAAAAGAATTGCGTTTGCTGCAATGGATACTTTTTTGCGCATCAACAATAAGAGACTCAATACCGATTCGACAGAAGCCTACCGTCAAATAATGCATATGTTCAAAGTGCAGGAGCTAAAGTTCGACCAAGTTGATGCATGGCTCCGAACTATCTGCAAATAAACAAAATTTCAAAGCAACTGTTCCATTTCATGCTCATCAATGAGCCGTTGCATTAACAACCTCTCTTGCTCATCAATCTCATGGATCTCGAGAAAGCGCCTGTTCCGCTCATAAATCCCTATCGCCTCTTTATCAGTTAAGAGTATGTCGTGATTAAGTTGCCATGACAAACTTCTTAACTGTGGATAGTCTCGAATCCTAATATGCGCTCCATCACTATTGAATTCAACCGCATCCTTTTCTATTTTAGGGATTGGCAGACCCAGCGGCTTCAAAATATTCAAATCTAGAGCCAATGCTTTACAAAGCTTAATGTAAGAATTTATGGCAGCCGAATTAGCGCCTCTTTCAATGCGCATCAAAGTAAAGAGAGATATTCCTGATGCCCTTGCAGCAGATTTAATCCGAACACCCAAAGCCTTCCTTTGTGCACGAATCTGTTGACCTAGGGCTAACCGATACATAACAAGTTCTCTCAATTATCAGGATCTAAGTTTGAACTGGGAACCGCATAAGTTCCCTAGGCCGCCATTTGAAAAACACGTATACGCGGCTCAATTTCTTTTTGCAACATGCGTTTTGCAACTCGCATGTCATATTCCATCTGCAGGTTTAACCAGAACTTGGGATCCATCCCAAAAAATAGGCCTAGACGTATTGCAGTATCAGCAGTAATGGGTCGATTTCCATGAACAATATCGCTGATACGACTAGGAGAAACATCAATGTCAGCCGATAACTGGCGCGCAGTAATCCCCATTGGCCTCATAAAGTCCTCTAAAAGGATTTCTCCTGGGTGAATTTCATCAAGTAATTTTGTCGTTGTCTTCATTTTTATCTTGCCTTAGTGATAATCCACAATCTCCACTTCATGCACGCCATCAACCTGCCAAATAAAACAGATCCGCCACTGGCCATTGATCCGAATACTATGTTGACCTGCTCTATCCCCATGCAAAGTTTCAAGTAAATTACCAGGCGGCACACGCAAGTCCAATAAATTGGTTACTGCGTGAAGTTGCAGTAACTTACGCCTTGCAACCCTTTCAAAGCTCTTAAATTTTCGTGAAGTTTTGCTATGAAAAAGTGCCTGAGTTTCTTTGCATGAAAACGAATAGATCATATGCCATTATATTCTATCAAACAGAATCTGTTATGTGGAACTTTTGTTACTTTTATTGCGAAATGTATCTGAAACAAACACCAAATCTATATATATAGATTGATATATAGATTCAATATTTAAGTATTTGTAGTTATGGATATAGCCCCAGACAATAGGGGTCTATGTACAAATATGACCACATTGACCAAACTCTTGTAGATCAACGGGTTACCCAATTCCGAGACCAGGTTGAGCGACGCCTCAATGGCACCCTCGCCGAAGAAGAATTTCGCCCCCTTCGTCTACAAAATGGTCTTTACCATCAGCGCCATGCTTACATGCTGCGTGTTGCTATTCCTTACGGCTTATTGAGTGCCAAGCAATTACGTACGCTCGCCTTTATTGCCGATAAATACGATCGTGGCTATGGTCACTTTACGACCCGCCAGAATATTCAGTTCAACTGGGTAGAGCTAGAGCAGACCCCAGACATCTTGGCTGAATTAGCCAAAGTCGAGATGCATGCCATCCAGACATCAGGCAACTGTATTCGGAACATCACCAGTGACGCCTTCGCCGGCGTAGCTGCAGATGAATACATTGACCCTCGCCCAGTTTGTGAACTACTTCGTCAGTGGTCAATCCTGCATCCCGAGTTTGCACACTTGCCACGCAAATTTAAGTTCGCGATCAATGGCGCCAAAGAAGATCGTACGGTTTTACTTTGCCATGATGTGGGCATTGAACTCAAGAAAAATGCTGCAGGAGAATTGACTGCAGACATCTACGCTGGTGGCGGTATGGGTCGCACTCCTATTCTGGGCTCCTTGATCAAACAAGGCTTGCCATGGCAAGTTCTGCCAAGTTATTTAACTGCACTATTGCGTGTGTATAACCGCTTTGGAAGAAGAGACAATCTCTACAAAGCCCGTATTAAGATTTTAGTGAAAGCCTTAGGTCCAGAAGAGTTTGCACGTCAAGTTGAAGGTGAATGGGCGCAGCTTCACAATGAAACAAAACAGAGTAATGACAATTTCACATCAACTGAGTGGAAGCGTGTCGCTAAACACTTTACAAAACCGGCGTATCAGAAGCTCACTGCAGTGAGTGATGCAGCCATTCTTGCCGAAGCGCCAGAGAATGAGAGAGCAGCTTTTGCTCGGTGGGTAGAGCGTAATGTCAAACCCCATCAAGTACCTGGCTATGCCAGTGTGATTTTGTCACTCAAGCCGCATGGCACTGTTGCCCCAGGTGATGCCACCAGCGCGCAGATGAATGCCATTGCCGATTTAGCTGATCAATACAGCTTTGGGGAACTGCGGGTCACCCATGAACAAAACTTAGTGCTAGCCGATGTAGAGCAATCCAAACTCTTGGAGCTCTGGCAAGCGGCTAAGCAGCAACATGTGGCACTCCCTAATATTGGACTACTCACTGACATCATCGCTTGCCCTGGTGGCGACTTTTGCTCACTAGCCAATGCCAAGTCACTTCCCATTGCTAAAGCGATTCAAGAGCGCTTTGATGACTTGGATTACTTATTTGATTTAGGCGATATTAGTTTGAATATTTCTGGATGCATTAATTCTTGCGGCCATCATCACGTTGGCAATATTGGTGTGTTGGGCGTGGATAAAGATGGTGAAGAGTGGTATCAAATTACCCTAGGTGGAGACCAGGGTAATAATGCCTCCATTGGTAAAGTCATCGGCCCCTCCTTCTACGCCAATGAAATTCCTGACGTCGTGACTAGCTTGATTAATACCTATGTCGAGCAACGTACAAACGATGAGCCCTTTATTGAGACCTATCGCCGCCTAGGTGTTGCCCCTTTTAAAGAGGCTGCTTATAAGAACGCATTAAATAAAAATGATAAGCACTCTAAAGAATCCACCAAGGGTGCTTCAGCCTAAACAGGGAAAGATTATGAATCAACAGATTATTTACTTTCCTAAGGCTGGCAAGCCAGTCCTCATCTCCAATGAATGGCAGGTGTGGGATGGTGAGGGTGATGAAGGCGGCATTCCGGATCTAGAGCATGGATTGCATAAAGTGCTGGTGCCATTTCATTGGTGGATCACACATCACCAGAATGCGGACATCATTAGCAGAGTAAGCAAAGGTGAGATTGGTGTTTGGTTTGCCGCGGATGATGACATCCTTAAGCATGCTGAACTCATTGAAGAAGGTAAAACGCTCTGGCCAGTAGTGGCTGCCCATTTCCCCATCTTTAGAGATGGTCGTAGCTTTAGCACTGCAGCTTTATTGCGCGACCGTTTTACTTGGCAAGGTGAGATCCGTGCGATTGGTGATGTATTGATCGACCAACTCCTGCAAGGCGCTCGCGTTGGCTTTGATAGCTTTGCTTTGCGTCACGATCAAAATCTAGAAGTAGCGCTAAAACAATTTACTCTATACACAGTCACCACTCAAAATAGCTGGCGCGGTTTAAGAACCACACGCACTACTTTAAGCGCTTAAGTAGATCTATAAAAACCGATATCAGCAATAATGACTACAACATCCATTCCTCATCACCACATCAGCCATACGCTTGGTAAAGTATTTTTGGTTGGTGCTGGTCCAGGCGCTGTAGACCTCATTACCGTTCGCGGCGCCAAATTGCTTGAGCGAGCCGATATTGTTTTTTATGACGCCCTAGTTGATCCAGGAATGCTGACACTGTGCCCACAGGCAGAGCTGGTAGAGGTAGGAAAGCGTTGCGGAAAACTATCTTCAGCACAGCAATTTATTAATAAACGCTTGGTAGATGCGGCACAAAAACATCAAATCATTATTCGGCTTAAGGGCGGTGATCCAATGCTCTTTGGCCGTGCAGATGAAGAAATTCAGAGTCTTCGGAATGCTGGAATTGCCTTTGAAGTAGTGCCCGGCATTACTGCAGCTCTAGCAGGTGCTGCGAGCATTCAGCAATCGCTCACGCTGCGAGGAGTCTCGCGTAGCGTGGCATTCATCACTTTGGCCCAGGGTACTGAACCTATTGCTCCTGGACAGCCCATTTCCAATCCTACGGCCGATACCTTGGTGTATTACATGGGTCGTAAAGATGCAGCACGCATTGCGCAACAGCTAATTGAGCAAAGCCTCAACCAAAGTAGCAGTACGCCGGTACAAATACTAGAGGCTGTAAGCACTCCACGTGAGCGTTTATGGACAAGCACCCTAGAGGAGTTAGCTGCTGGTAAAGCCGACCTATGGTTTGATAGCAGCTCACCTGCACTCATTATGATTGGCGAAGCCTTGAGAAACAAAAACCAGGTAAATGGAAACTTAGAGCGCCCTAGCTCCGAAGTCGACAATCGCTTGCAAGACGGCCAAATCCTCACCAACAGCAGGCGTCGCGCTTAAGGTCATGTTGGGGAATTTTCCTCGGCACTCTTCCAGCAAGACGGGGAAGTCATTTCTAAGATGTCCGCCCTGACCAAAGAAGACTGGCACTATAGTTAAATCCGTAGCCCCTTTGGCAGCAAGAGTAGTCACTGCCTCTTCTAATGAAGGCTGCATCAATTCCAGAAAAGCCAACTGAACAGGCGTACTAGGATGTTGCTCCTGCCACAATTGAGCAAGCCGATCAAAAGGCTCACGCCAACGGGCGTCACGAGCACCGTGTCCAAACAAGATGATGGCTTTCATAGATAGCTTTACACTCTTATTAATATGATTTAACTGCTTTAAATTCCGTTAATTGGCTAGTTAACAGATTCGTTAAACGATCTACTGAACGATTTAACCAATAGCTTAACCTGATTTTAAGACCCAATCGCCACTCTATGACTACCTTACTCAGCCAAACCTGGTTCATCGCCCTCATGAGCATCACATTAATCGGGGCCGTGCTATCCGCAGTTCACTATGCTGAAGTGATTGCACATAAGACAGGTGAGCCATTTGGCACCTTAATTCTATCTATCAGTGTGACGATTATTGAGGTATCCCTGATTATTTCTATGATGCTCACGGGCCATGAAGGATCGGAGTTCATTGCTAGGGATGCAGTATTTGCAACAGTCATGATTGTGATGAATGGCGTTATTGGTTTATGCATTTTTATGGGGGGGCTCACCCACCATGAGATGACTTTTCGCAATGAAGGTACCAATTCTGCACTAGCTGTATTAACCGCATTAGCTACATTCATTTTGGTGATGCCAATCGTGACCATTAGCACGCCTGGTCCGGATTTCACTAAGAGTCAGCTTGCCTTTGCAGGTATTGCTTCTTTTGCGCTGTATATTGCATTCCTTTTCTTTCAAACAGTGAGTCATCGCGACTATTACCTGCCTAAGAGTGTAGATAAGAAAACTGATAGCAATGCTCACGCCCAAAAGCCAAGCAATCTCAAAACTGCAGTCAGCGGGGTCTTACTCGCTCTTTCGCTCATCACGGTAGTAGGTCTTGCTGAACTGCTCAGCCCGGCTATTGAGCGGGGTGTTGCTGCGGCTGGCGCACCCAAAACGATTGTAGGTATTGCGATTGCACTCCTCGTATTGCTGCCAGAGGGCTTTGCTGCCGTTCGGGCCGCCAGAGCAAACCGACTTCAGAGTAGCTTGAACTTGGCTTTGGGATCAGCTTTGGCCAGTATTGGCTTGACGATACCGACTGTTGCAGCAATTGCCATTTTCTACAACTTAGACCTGAGTCTTGGCATCAGCACTCTCAATATGACATTAATGTACTTGTCATTCTTTATTGGGGCACTCACTCTCGCGATTGGCAGAACTACCCTATTGCAAGGGATTGTTCATCTCATTATTTTCCTGGAGTACTTATTCTTAAGTTTGGTCCCGTAAAAAGCGATCAAATGAGAAGAGGGAAAGTTACCTAGAATGAATAAGCGACTTTAATGCCGGCCTCTACAGTAGTATTTGCTGGCTCATAAGCAGTCAGTCGATAGTTCACTCCATTAATCGCAATAGTCTGTGTAACTGAATTGGAGTTTTGAATATTCCAGTAAGTCAGGTAAGGACCAATGGACCACTCAGAAAATTGATACATTGATGAAAAGCGCAAACCATAGCCTCGGAATTGCTGATTCGTAATGTCTGGCAGATAAGATGCTGCTTGGGATAAATGCGAAACCTGAGTCCCTTGAATCAAATAGTCGTATTCAAAATTAGTCTCTAGTCTATGAACCTCATTGATCTTCATGCGATGCGTTACCCCAATGGGCAAGTAGACGTAATTACTTGAGCGATTATAAGAATTAGCACCTGTGCTGGTTTGACCACCTTGGTTATCAAAGAGGTAGCGATAGCCGATTCCAGTATAGGGAGCTAAAACAAAACCACCCAATTCAGAGAAGCTAAAGTCGTGACCTAATAATCCACGCAAGTCATAGTAAGAATAGGGAATGTTACTTTCAGTACCACTACCAGCGTATTTGGCTGACCCATAGGCATAACGCGCATCAGCCTTGACAAACCAGTCATTGCCAAATGCATAGATGCCCGAGTAATCAATACCTACCAGTGCAGAATTAATCACAACATTCAAACTAGGCTCTTTGTATTGGTAACCAGAGACCGTTAGCCCAAGAGTATTGCCAGTTTGGGTGGTGATATTGACCTTGGAATCTTGTGCATAAATATTAGATGTAAGAGCAAGCAAAACCAGCAGCAACCAAGGCAGCTTGTTCTTCAAAACTAATTCCTTCCTAAAGTAACGCCATCCCTGAGAACCTCATAGTGCAAATGAGGCCCAGTTGACCTTCCCGTAGAACCTACCTTGGCAATGGCTTGGGACTGCTTCACAAAGTCGCCCTGCTTTACTAGGATTTCTTGGGCATGGGCATATCTCGTAACCACTGCATTCTTATGCTGCACATCAACTACATAACCATACTCTTGATCCCAGGCCGCACGAATAACGACTCCTTCAGCAGTTGCCAGAATCGGTGTGCCATAAGCCGCTGGGAAATCGGTTCCCTCATGCCAGGCCGTTTGTTGAGTAATGGGATCGACGCGATACCCGAGTCCACTGGAGGCTTGCGGCATCAGCGGTAATGGTGAAGCAGTTGGTATGGAATTCGATACATCCCAAGTTTGCGTGAGGGACTTTTGCGCCTCTTGAACGCGATTGCTCAATGCTATGGAGTCTTGCACAGTGCGATCCAGACGAGCACCGTATTGTTCACCTTGATTACCTAAATTAATAACAACATTCGCTGGACTGAGCGGCCCACCCTGGGCATTGCCAAGATGCACTACATTACTACCGTAGTTAGCTGAGTAGTTAGGTGAATATCCGGCCACACTCACACCATTGGTTTTCGATAGCGCAATACGTAAATCATCTAACTGAGCCAGATTACGCTGCGCTTCATCCAACCGAGCTTGGAGCTCCATCAGCTTAGTTTCGTAATCATCTTCAGAGTTTGCAATAAAGCGCTTTTCTAGGAGGTCTTTTTTCTCCATCGCATGCAATATATCTTTAGTCTCACTAGTGAAGTCATTAATGGCGATATTTGCACCTACTAGCAATGCGAAGCTAAGCGCCCCACCAAAGACTACATGGCGGGCTGTGAGAGAAATCTCTCTGACTTTGCTGTGCGGTCCAGTCATGATTAATATTTGCATTTGTATTACCTGATCCCTGAATTCATTTCCAAGATTGGTTGCATCACTGCCATGACGATTCCCAAAACCATTAAGCCCATTGCCAATATTAATAAAGGTTCGAGCAAACTGGTAAAGATTTTGGTTTTTTGCTCAGATTCAAGCTCAGCGTTCTCGGCACCGTACTTCAACATCTCCGCTAATTTACCCGAAGCCTCGCCTGAGCGTATCAAGTGAATCAAGATAGGTGAAAAGACGCCCTGACTACCCAAAGCGCGCGATAAGCTAGTACCCTCGCGTAAGCGCACCTCAGTTGAATCAATGGCCGCTCTTAATACGGAATTTCCTAAAGTGCTACGTGCGCTATGCAACGCTGTCAGGATGGGTACATTGGCAGAAACCAACATCGCCATCGTATTGGCAAAGCGCGCCGTCTCAAAACCTAAAAGTAAAGGGCCTAATAAAGGCATATTGAGTAAAGCGCGGTCTACCTTTAAACGAATATCTTCCTTAGCAAGCGCGCGACGGCTATAAAAGATAGCGGCCACAATCAAGATCGCCAACAGCCAACCCCAATTGACGATGAATTCGGATAAACCCAAAATAAAGCGGGTAGAAAAAGGCAGTGCCTGCTTTGAACTCTGAAACACCCTCGCAATCTGCGGCACGACGTAAGTCATTAAGAACAATACGATCATGAAAGCCACACCCGTCAGCATCGCTGGATACGCTAAAGCACCCATGGCTTTTTGCTTAAGGGCTTGACGTTTTTCTAAGAATTCAGCAAGCTGTGTGAGTACCTGGCCCATCTTGCCTGACTGCTCTGCAGCCCCTACAACCCCTTGATACAAGGGATCAAATGACAGTGGTTGGCCAGCAATTGCCTTAGATAATGGCAAGCCTGCGCGTAACTCAGCAACTACCGCCTGTAATACTGTTTTGACGTGTGCCTGGCTCGCCTCTTCCGCTAGCACGGAGAGTGCTTCATCAATTTGTACACCTGATCTGACTAAGATAGCCACTTGTTTAGTAATGATGGCGAGGTCTGCACGACTGAGCGGCTTATTTTCTGAAAACCATTTATTCCAAAAACGCTGTTTACCCCACTCGGTCTCTAGCTCAATGTTTACTGGCACTAATTGCTTTGCCATTAAGGCCTGGCGCACTGCGCGCACAGTGTCACCTTCTACGCTACCGCGCTCAGTCTTACCCGCGTAAGTGAGGGCTTCAAAGCGATAGCGTGGCATGGCTCATCAATTGGATGGAGTAGTGGATTTGCTTAGTCAATTTCTACAGATCCCGTTACACGCAGGATTTCTTCTGGAGTAGTTTTACCCTCAAGCACCCAACGTTTACCATCATCAGCCAAGGTACGCATGCCCCCAACTAAAGCTTGCTTACGAATATCACTCTCTGCAGCATGTTGATGAATCAATTCCCGAATCTTTTCATTGGTAGTCATGAGCTCATAAATACCAGCGCGCCCACTGTAACCAGATTCGCCACAAGTGGGGCAACCTTTACCACCACAAGCCGAGCACGACATCCGAATCAGGCGCTGACCCAGTACACCCAATAAAGTCGATGAAAGCAAGAAAGGCTCAATACCCATATCGATTAAACGCGTCACTGCGGACGGCGCATCATTGGTATGCAAGGTAGCCAAGACGAGATGTCCTGTTAAGGATGCTTGTACTGCAATCTGCGCAGTCTCTAAGTCACGAATCTCGCCAATCATCACAATGTCAGGGTCTTGACGCAAGATCGCGCGCAATGCTCTAGCAAAGTTCATATCAATGCGGGAGTTCACCTGAGTTTGACCAATGCCATCGAGGTTGTACTCAATAGGATCTTCCACCGTCATGATGTTGTTAATCTTGTTACGTAAGCGTAACAAGGCCCCGTATAGGGTCGTGGTCTTACCACTACCCGTTGGACCAGTCACCAAAACAATGCCGTGCGGACGATGAATGAGTTGATCGAATTGATTGAAGGTATCTTCAGCCATACCCAAAGCACGCAGGTCGAGACGATCGTAATTCTTTTCCAATAAACGCAGAACAACACGCTCACCATGCGAGGTTGGCAGTGTTGATACACGCACATCAATTGCGCGCCCACCAACTCGTAAGGAGATACGGCCATCTTGCGGCATTCGTTTCTCAGCAATATCGAGTGAGGCCATAATTTTGATACGAGAGACCAAAGCAGCATGGAGGTCACGGCGCATATCAACAATGTCACGTAAATTGCCATCTACTCGAAAGCGCACCACTGACTTGCGCTCGAATGCTTCCAAGTGAATATCGGAAGCACCATCACGACTCGCTTGCTTGAGCAAACTATTAATCATCCGAATGACTGGTGCATCATCATTCATCTCCAAGAGATCTTCGGAGACTGGCATTTCTTGTAAGAGACGAGACAGATCTACTGCCTCTTCAACTTCATCCACTACTTGCGAGGCATTGAGATCGCCTTCAGCATAAGCAGCATTGAGCGCCTCTAACACTGCTTCACTTGTTTGCTCAATTCGCTGAATAGGACCTACTAAACGACAGATCTCTTGCAATACCGAAAGATCTGTCTCAGGGCTATGAATCAAACTGGGGACGCCCTCTTCTCCATCCTCATTTGCAGCACTCCCTTTGATCAGCAAAATCTGATTTGCCTTGGCATAACTAAAAGGAATACGCGGAAGTTGCTGCATACGCTCTATTGAATCGTAACGGGAACAGGATTACCAAAACTCGGGGCGGGTGAAGGTCTCACTGGGATCGCTTGATTGACTCCAGACGAAGGTAGGTTTTTCCCGGGAGGTATCAAAGGCGGCTCAAACTGAGAAACGCGTGGCAAATTCTCCTTGGGGAGGAGCATAGGAGCCTGCTTGAAGCTATCTTCTGTTTGCTGAACCAAGTTCAAGCGATTGCTTGTGATATCTGCAGATTGGTCCCGATCCCGCAAGATATAAGGACGAATGAACACCAACAAATTCGTTTTAGTACGGGTCTTAGAGTCAGAACGGAACAGAGCGCCTAAATATGGAATGTCTTTTAAGAATGGAATGCCGCTCGAGGTATCTGCGTAGTTATCCTCAATTAATCCACCGAGCACAATAATTTGGCCGTCATCTACCAATACATTGGACTCGATATTGCGCTTATTTAAAATGATGCCAGATGCAAAGTTGGGATTCGAGATTGAAGATACCTCTTGATAGATCTGCATCTTCACAATTCCGTTATCCGAAACCTGAGGACGGACACGCAAAGTTAAGCCGACATCCTGACGGGTATAGGTTTGAAATGGAGTAACAGTACTAGTCGAACCAGTCTGCGCATACGATCCCGTAATGATTGGGACATTCTGACCAACCACAATGCGGGCCTCTTCGTTATCTAGAGTAATCAGATTTGGTGTGGATAAGATGTTAGTTCCAGCAGTGGTCGATAGCGCGGTAATTAATGCCGACATACCATAGACACCATTAAATTTAGTCAGTAAGCCTAAGTTCAGACCTTGCTGTGGAGGCAACTGAACACTGGTCGCTGTGCTTGCACCGGGATTCAGAATATTTTGTACGTTTTGTCCCAGACCTAAGATATTGGAGCCAGCCTGTCCAGCGGAATTGGTAAAGTTGGTACCGCCGAAGCCCACGTTTTGATTGCCAGAACCAATGAGGCCTTGCCATTGAATACCCAGTTGGTCCGCATTGTTTGAGCTGACTTCTACAATTAAGGATTCGATGTAAACCTGGGTACGACGACGGTCCAGTTGTTCAATGACTTGACGCAAGCTGCGATACAAAGGTTCACTGGCAGTAATGATGATGGAGTTGGTTGCTGGCTCCGCCTGAATAATGCCACCGGTAGTTGGGTTGCTTGTGCTGGTGAGAGCTGAGGTAGCAGCAGCTGAACCTGTAGCGCCCGGAGCCGTATTCATTTGCTGGTTAGCTGGTGGTTGATTGAGATTGGCTGCAGGATTAATCGCGCCTGGCTGACCCGGGGTTCCACCTATTTGCGCAGATAAGGAAGCATCTGCTGCCACAATGGCTCGCAGAGTCACAGCCAACTTGGTTGCTTCCGCATTCTTGAGTGGAACCACCCAAATATTGCCATTATTCGAAGTGGGCACATCTAAGCGCGCTACCAATACCCGAATCTGACGAATACGCTCTGAGCTCGCGCCACGAATCAGCACCGAATTGCTCCGAGGCTCAGCCAAAATCATCGTCTTTAAAGCGGGGTCAGCACCACCCGTTGTTGCTGTATCCAGAACCTTACTGAGAATCGTTGCCATATCAGTAGCGATGGCGTAATTCAACTTAATACTTTGGACATCACTCGATGTTGGTGCATCAATTGATTCAATCAACTGTCCAATACGCTGAATATTACTGGCGTAGTCCGTGATCACAATCGTGTTATTGCCAGGATAGGCATTAATGGTGTTATTGGGTGATACGAGTGGGCGCAATACCGGCAAAAGATTATTGGCAGATTCAAAATTGAGTTTGAATACGCGCGTAATGATCTGATCACCGCCCTGCTTACTCTTTCCGGTCGTTACAGAATTGCTAATTAACTTCGCATCTGACTCGGGTACTACACGATAGACACCGCTCACATCTACCAGCGCGAAGCCAGATGTCCGCAAGGCTGTAGAGAAGGCATCAATTGCCTTGGCTTTGCTTAGTGGCTTATTGCTAATCAGGTTAATCGTGCCTTTCACTTTGGCATCCACCAAAATCGTTTGGCCAGTAGCCTTAGCCAGAACACTAGCAACGGATTCGATATCTGCGTTAGAGAAAGAGAGGGTAACTACACCATCATCAGGCACACTAATATTGGAGGGTATGCTGTTTGTACGGTTAGCTGGCATTGATTGCGCATAAGCAACAGGCAGCACAGCGCTTTCGCCCACAAAGCAAAGGATGATCAAGAGCGCAATACGCTTCTTGAAATAGAGCTTCAGTGTGTTCTGAGTTTGACTCAATACGTTTAACGCTGTTTTCATACTGTCTTCATGCTGTTTTCTTTATGACCGCGGTTCTTCACTTGTAAATCTATCTCAAAACTTCAGGCGATAGGTATCGCCTTCTTTTTTACCCAACAATGACAACAAACCAATCAAGGATTCTTGTGCCTCTGGCGATGCACTTGCTTCACCAGAAAAATGCATTCCTTGGTTACTGCCTTGATTACTACCTGGATTACCAAATCCACCCTGCCCTTTTAGCAAGAGCGGTCCACTAGAGGTCGATAAAGTCCAATTCACCCCATCCTGTCCAATATTGGCAGAAATCTCATATGCGCCTAACGGTTTTACAGGACTAACAGGGCTGGTGAGCTTACTTATGATAATTCGAATTACCCCTGAAGCAGAGGTATTTCCAGCATTTGAGCTCTCAAAATTGATCAAATTGATGTCGGTCCAGCGGGCTCCTAAATCTCCCCTGGGACGAAGGGTGCTCCAGGGGTTACCCAAACCCTCCAATATATTGGCTGGCAGCTTGATTTCATTAGCCAGAATTTGGGTTTTCGCCAGACTCCAGTGAATCAGCTGAGTTTGTTCTAAAGCAGCAAATTGCAGCTCGGTTACACAAGAAAATGAGGATAACTTGCAAGAGCTAAGCCAATGAAAGCGCTCAGTAACTGACAAGGGCTCTCGGCAACCACCAGAGGAAGCGTTGGGCTCTGAAAAAGCCAAGGCTGCACTGCCCTGCCAAATCGTTCCTGTTGGCTGATGCAAGATCACACGACACGCAGACTGATTTGCCAAAGCTCCACCAATCCAAGTCACTGGTAGCTGATAAATCATCACCGTCAAACATGCCAGCAGCAAAACAGGCCAAAACAATTTGGGTAATTTGGGGTATGAGAAATCCAACACTAACTTCATCTAGACACTCCCACCTGAGCGCCATACTGCATCAACACTCCATTAATACTCACCATACCAGCGCCCGTAGTCGCAACTACATTAAGCTTTTCGGGATACAGGCGCCACGTAGTGCGTATCTCATCCAGCGCTTCTAGCAAGATTGAGAACATCACATCACTTGCCTGAAACTCAATACGCGGCGGGTTATCTGCAGATAAACGCAGGACGCTGGGTTTGAGCCCACGTGCAGTCAACACATTACGAATCTTTTGCAGCTCCATATCATCAAGCAAGGTGACAGTTCCTGGGGCAGCACTAAATGAAGATGTCGATCCCGATGCTGCTGTGGTTTTGGCCAACTTGACGAGGTTTTGTAATTGCGACCACTGCGCAGGTCGCAATTCCAATTGATCACCAATCCGTTGCGCATAGGGTGCCAAGACATAGCTGTACAAAATCAACGCAGCGATCAACACAGCAAATAAGGCCAGTAAACCTAAAAGTCGCTTGCGCTGACGCTCCATTAAATCTTGCATCAATAACGGCAATTGTTTGAGATCAAATTTGCTGCGACTATCAATATGAGAATGACCATCTTCAGGATTCGCAACAGGGGCCGATGAGGGAGCCGATGAAGCAGTCGCAGCGGAAATCGTTTGTTGCCAGTTTTTAAACTGAGATCCTAATTTTTTTAGATCCTGTATTGAGTAATCTTTACTCAATACCTCTCTCAGTTGCTTGAGGGCAGCCATGATCTTTTCGGAGAAATTTCCTGCAGGGCGCTGATTCATCATCTGAGCCTCATGATCCTAGCCCTGCAAAGGGCTCCAAGCGATAGCGATGAGGCCCGATCACTTTCACCATAAAGCCCAATGACCTCGCTTTTTGGATCACTTGGGCACTGGTTTGATTCATGCTACCAGACTTAAATTCAAAATCGATGCCATATCCATCGTAATTAATCTTTTGCAAAACGTCAGGGCCATACCCAGCTCTCAATAACTGTAACTTGGCTGCCATCGGTGCAAAATCGGCATCCGACACTAAGCCTTGTCGCCTCTGATCCTGCGCTACTTGCTTTGTCAACGTATCAATTACGGCACCTGTCGCCTGCTTACCATCAATCGCCTTGTCTTGATTGAGTTTGGCTATGGAGGCGGGAGTGAGAGATTGCACTGCAAGCACCTCCATTTGATTACCCCAACGCCAGTTATCCAATACTAAGAAACTTAAATGCAATGCATAACCCAAAAGAACAGTGGCTAGTAAGTAAGTAGCCCACCGCGATGGCTGATGCCATAGTGCTGGATTAGTCCATGAGGTGTTTGCGCCGACAGCTAAATCTTTACCTGCACGCTTGCGTTTGAGCATGTCAGAAAATTGCGTGAATGCGGAGCCAGAACCTGCTTCACGCCTAAAGGTTTTGGGCAATAAATTCAATGCGTAATTTGCAGAATGACTGGAAGTCGTTTCTTGCATAAATCGTTGCGCGCCCTCTACAAGCAGAGGCCAGGAGAGCTCGGTGAGATGAGCATCCTTTACCGACTGAGGAAGCGTGATTTGATCTGGAGTGGCATGGTCCACATTGTTCTCTATCCAAGCTAGACCAAGCTGATCACTAGAGCGGGCCGTGAAGATCATGTTGTCACCGTGCTGCTGATAAGCGATCACCCTTTGCTCACCATGAACTGGCAAATTCAATAAGAAACAATCCGGAATCAAGCGAACCCGTTGACTCAGGAGACCTTCTAATTGTTTGCTTAACCAGGTATACCAAGCTCGATCAATCAGCGCGATCACTCTTTGCATCGCGGGTTTGCCAGGCACTGGTGGTAAAGCTTGAACTGATAAATTCTGCGCGCCCGTTAAAACATATTCCTCAATGAGGTTCGGAAGTATTTGCTGTAATTTTTTGGCATTGGCCAATGGGACTTTTACTTCGATCAAACGTACATCAATGGTCGGCAGTAAAACCAGCACTTCATCGGCATATGGCATTGACTCGGTTGTGCCAACACCATTCTCTGAGTTGGATTGGGCTGGATCAGAAACTTTAGAAGTAGGCTCGTCTATTAAACACCATGCAAATTGTTCAGCACATGCCAAGTCCTGCCATTCGCGTGCAGAATCACTCTGCGCACTAGATGCACCAGAGCCAGCACCAATAAATGGCTTAAGAGGACAACATACTATTAATAAGCTCAAATTGAGAATTCTTTGAATGTTTCAGCCAGAATATTTCCGATCCAATTACTCAACTGCCATTTTCCCAGTCTTGCTCCAGATCACTTGCGTGAAATTACCACTGGACAACGGGTTTTGTGACCGCTGAATCAATGCAGAATTAGCAAATATACCTCTTCCCATGCGTATTTCTGAGCGCGCTAACCAATATTGGGAGCGGACATCCACTAAAGAGGCATCAATAGTGATGCCTTGGGCGCTTCCTAGCTTATTTAATAGGCCAGTAATTTCATCTACGCTCTTGATTGGGGCAGTCGCTCTTAGTTGTACAAAAGCGCCTGCTGCCGACCGAGAAAGCCCTGGAATAGCGGCCATCAACACTTCAGGTGGGGCTGTATTGACGTTAACTGACGTTAAAGTTGGCAAAACAACAACAAAAGATCTTATCTTCTCTAAAATATCGGAATTATAGTAAGTCAGCCTTAACAGACCCTCTAAGTCATAAACGGGCATATCCGTCTGCAAAATACCTTGGGCCGTCTGCTGAGCGAGGCCTTTATCTAGACCTAAGGTCTCCAATAGGCGCCCATACTCTTGAACTCCAGCTGGATTAATGGTTTTGAAGCCTTTGTCCCATAAATTGCTTAAATTGAAGCGGCTTTGGGCGTCAATCAGTTGCCCTTGCAGACTTACTGCAGCGATTTCATCTGGAACATCAGTATTTTTTAAGAAATCCGCTACCTTACCGTCAGCTAGAGGTAAGGCCCAAGCTTCGCCCAAATGGTCGTATTGACTAGTGCGCTGATCTTCAACGAGTACCAAGCGAGCAAAGTCGATGGCGGCGCGTTGCAACCACTCCGCCTGAATGCG